>CATIYU010000001.1 GCA_949739085.1 uncultured Eubacteriales bacterium
CCCTGCTCTGCCTCAGCGAGACGGCCCGAGTGTCGGAGCGGGTGAAAAGCGTGCTCTGGCAGGCCCGGGAGGACACGGAATCCCTCCTGGCGGCGGGGGGGAAGGACGGGGACCTGACCCGGCTGCTGCTGAGCCAGAGCGAGTGGCTGGAGGCCCTGGAGCGCTTCCCGGTGTGTATGATGGAGGCCCTGCCCACCTCCCGGTACCCCCTGGCGCCCAAGACTCTGCTGTCCATCAACGCCAAGCAGCTGAGCGCCTACGGCGGCAGTGTGGAGGCGGCGGCGGGGGACCTGGAGCACTATCTGGCCACCGGCTGCGCGGTAGTGCTTCTCTGCGGCAACCCCACCCGGGCCCGGAACATGCAGCGCCTGCTCCAGGAGCGGAATATCCCCGCCGCTCTGGACTTCTCCTGCCAGACCATACCCAAGGGCGGACAGGTACAGCTGTCGGTGGGGGCCCTGTCCGCCGGGGCGGAGTATCCCCAGCTGAACCTGGCTATTCTCACCGAGGGCCAGCTCACCGCGGCCACTGCCGGGAAAAAAGCCCCGCTGAAGAGCGGGAAGAAGGACAACCGGCAAAAGCTCCTCAGCTACACGGACCTGACCCCCGGGGACCTGGTGGTCCACGTCCACCACGGCATCGGGCGGTTCGAGGGCGTGCAGAAAATGCCGGTGGACGGGGTGGAGAAGGACTATATTAAAATCGCCTACGCCGGGGGCGACCGGCTGTACGTCCCCGCCACGCAGCTGGACATGGTGAGCAAATATATCGGCGGGGGCGGCGTGGATTCCGGGGGCGAGCCCCGTCCCGCCAAGCTCAGCAAGCTGGGCGGCGCGGACTGGACCAAGCAGAAGAGCCGGGCCAAGGCCGCCGCCAAGGACCTGGCCAAGGGGCTCATCGCCCTGTACGCGGAGCGGCAGAAGCGGCCCGGCTTCGCCTTCTCCCCGGACTCCCCCTGGCAGAAGGAGTTCGAGGACGCCTTCGCCTACCCGGAGACCGACGACCAGCTCCGGTGCATCGCCGA
>CATIYU010000002.1 GCA_949739085.1 uncultured Eubacteriales bacterium
CAAGGAAACCTTCGTCTCCTCCGGCCCCTACGAACTCACCGAGCTCATTCAGGGCCAGTACTGGGAAATCACCAAGCGTACCGACGCCGGCGCCCCCATCACGGATGTATTTACTCCCGACAAAGTGACCTGGTCCGAGGTCACCGACACCAACGCCAGGATCCAGCTCTTTGAGCAGGGCCAGATCGACAGCGTTGCCGCCGACGCCGCCGCCTACGACGAGTACGAGGGTGCCCGCTACTGGTATCAGAAGGACAACATGGGCATTTACCTCAACGGCGAGTCCCCCAAGCAGGCCGCTCTGAAGGATGTCAACCTGCGCTACGCCCTGTACTGGGGCCTTGACCGCGACAACGTGGTGAAGGCGGTCTATCCCATTTCCGACCCCTGCGCTTTTCAGTACATGGACTTCGCTACCATGCCCGACCCCGCCGACCCTGAGAACAAGGTCATCAACTACCGCGAAAGCGCGGAGGCTCAGGCCATCCGTATTGACGGTCATGCGCCCACCAAGTCCGGCTACGACCCCGACCTGGCCAAGGAATACTTCCAGAAGGCTTACGAGGCCAACGGCAGCCAGAAGATTGAGATCGTCGCTTACTACGGCGACAGCGGCGACTCCCTGAAAGCTTGGGCCGAGGCGCTCCAGGCCAACTACAACACCCTCTTCGGCACCGACAAGTTTGAGATCACCCTCCAGGCCATGCCTTACTCCATGCTCTATGAGCAGATGACCCGCGACAAGATGGATTACGACATGATCGTCAGTTGCGGTTGGAACATGGACCCCACCCAGGCGTGGAACAACACCAACTGGGTTTACAGCGGCCCCTGGACCTATAACACCCAGTACTGCTCCATCGCCAGCGTGGAGGCCCGCGAGGAGTGGGATGACCTCTTCCACAAGTGCGCCCTCTACGATTACAAGCGCGATGACCAGAAGAAGCTGGAGTCCATGGCCCGCATGGAGGAAATCCTCCTCAACGACTGCTGCTTCATCCCCGGTTACTTCCGCGGCGCCCGGTACTTCTTC
>CATIYU010000003.1 GCA_949739085.1 uncultured Eubacteriales bacterium
CCGGAGACGCCGCCAGCCAATGGCTTTGCGGACGTGGCTCCCGGCGCGTGGTACGCGGAAGCGGTGGCCTGGGCAGTCCAGGAGGGGGTGGCCGGGGGCTACGCCAACGGCCTCTTTGGCCCGGATGACCCGGTGACCCGGGAGCAGGCGGCGGCGCTTCTCTGGCGGTTCGCCGGTTCCCCCTCCGGGGCAGCCGGGCGGGACTTCGCCGACGAGGGGCAGATCGCTTCCTACGCGGCGGAGGCCGTGGACTGGGCCCAGGCCAGCGGTCTCATGGGCGGCCTGCCGGACAACCGTTTCGCGCCGCTGGACAATACCACCCGGGCTCAGATTGCCGTGATTCTGATGCATTTCAGCCAGAGCCGGGAGCTGCGGCCCCTCTCCGTTGTCAGCGCCATGAACGTGATGTGCGAGCCCACGGGCATCGCCGCCATGCCGGACGGCGCCCTGCTGGTGGCGGACGGCTACCACAAGATGGTCTGGCAGGTGTCCGGCGGTACCAGCCGGGTGTTTGCCGGCGGCGAGACCCCTGCGGACCCCTACGGCGAGCCTCTGGGCGGCTATAACGACGCCGCCCTGGCGGACAGCTTTTTCAAGGCCCCCTGGGCCATCGCCCCGTTCCTGGGCGGCTGGGCGGTGTCGGACGCTGCCAACAACGCGGTCCGGCTGATGACGGCGGAGAAAATCCAGACCGTCAACGGCCAGACAGAGGAGCGGCTGAAGGTGACGGATTTGGGGGTTGCCTTCCAGCATCCCACGGGCCTCGCCGCCGGTGAGGCGGGCGTCCTGTATGTGTCCGACACCCACGCCGGAGCCATCCGGCGGGTGACGCCGTCGGGAACCGTGACCACGGTGGCGGACGGCCTCCAGGAGCCTACGGGCCTCTGCTGGCGGGACGGCGTGCTGTACGTGGCCGAGTCCGGGGCCAACCGGATTGTCAAGATTGTGGGCGGCGAGGTGATTCTGGTGGCTGGCAGCGGAGAGGAGGGCTTCTCCGACGGCCTGGCGGGCCAGGCGGCCTTCTCCGGCCCCCTGGGCGTGGCGGTTGGCGGGGACGGCACGGTCTACATCTCCGACACCGGCAACAGCGCCATCCGGCAGGTGCGGGACGGCCAGGTGACCACCCTGGCGGCCCGGGACCCGGCGGGCATGGCCCAGTACCCCATCTCCCCCACCGGCCTCCTTCTCCAGGGCGAGACGCTCTACATCTGCGACAGCTTTGCCCGGAAGGTCCTGATGCTGGAGCTGGAATAAGCGAAAAATTCCCCTGGGACGGTTTTCGTCCCAGGGGAATTCCTGTATCCGGATGGGCCTGCCGCCCGCTCAGCCCCCGCAGCTGTGGCCGCCCGCCTCGTGGCCGTGGTGGTCGCAGTGGGCGGCGGGGTCGTAGTTCAGCTCGCCCCGCAGCAGCGCTGCCGCCGCCTCGTCCGCCCCGCCGGACACGCCGCCGTAGAGCTGGATGCCGTTGGCCTCCAGAGCGGCCCGTGCGCCGCCGCCAATGCCGCCGCAGATCAGCGTATCCACGTGAAGCGCCTTCAGAACACCGGCCAGCGCGCCGTGGCCCTGCCCGTTGGTGTCCACCACCTCCGAGGAGACGACGCTGCCCGCCTCCACGTCATAGAGCTTGAACTGTTCCGTGTGGCCAAAGTGCTGGAACACCTGGCCGTTCTCATAGGTAACCGCGATTCTCATTCTGTTTTCTCCTTTCGGTTTTCCGTATTGCCGGTTGACCCGGCGTTTGAAGCAGCCCTGGCAGCTCTGGGCGTCCGCCTCTCCGGCGCACAGCCGGTACTCGCCGCCCTCAATGCGGAGAGGACGCCCGTCCACCAGGGCGCAGGCCAGCTTTTTCCGGGCGGACGCGTAGATCATCTGCACAGTGGCCCGGGAGACCCCCATCTGGCCGCCGCACTGCTCCTGGGAAAACGCCTCCTTGTCAATGAGGCGGATGGCCTCGTATTCGTCCAGCGTCAGAAGCACCGCGTCCGCCTCCCCGCCGCCGGACGGCGCAAACCCCAAGGTGGGCGGGAACTCGCACACTCTTCTGTATTTTTTTGGCCGGGCCATTTCCGCTCCCCCCTCCGGGCTTGTCTCCCCCTCATGATAGCGCGGTTTCAGGCATATGTCAACAACTATAATTGGCATATGCCTGAAAATCTTTTCCCCAAAAATGGGGCGCGTCCGGCTTTACAAGGCGGACAGTTGTGCGGTATGATAGGGCTATGTCTTTCCGCCGGAGAGCGGACTCTCACAAATCCATTACATTGGCAGGAGGTCATACCATGAAGGAAGAAACAGGAGCGCTGCGCCGCCTGGGGACCATGCTGGACTGCTCCCGGAACGCTGTGCCGTCGGTGGAGACCGTGAAGAAGTGGATCTCCATCACAGCGGATATGGGCTATAACGCCCTCATGCTGTACACTGAGGACACCTACGAAATCACAGGGGAGCCCTACTTCGGCTATGGCCGGGGCCGCTACAGCAAGGCGGAGCTGAAGGAGCTGAACGCCTACGCCCAGGCCAGAGGGATGGAGCTGCTCCCCTGCATCCAGACCCTGGCCCACCTGAACGCCATTGCCCGCTGGCCCGCCTACGCGCCCCACATGGACGTGGGGGACATCCTGCTGGCGGGGGACGAGCGGACCTATCAGCTCATTGAGCGGATGTTTGAAACCGTGTCGGAGTGCTTCTCCTCCCCCTATGTACACATCGGCATGGACGAGGCCCATCTCTTTGGCCGGGGCCGGTTTCTGGACCGCAACGGGGCCGTGGACCGCACGGAGGCCCTCTTGGAGCACCTGAACCGGGTGGCGGAGATCGGAGCCCGCCACGGGCTCTCCCTGGTCATGTGGTCGGACATGTTCTACCGCCTGGCGGCGGGGGGCGACTACTACGCCGCCGGAGCCGCCATCAGCGGAGAGGTCCAAAAGCGGATTCCGGCCAACGTGGAGCTAGTGTACTGGGACTACTACAGCACGGATTTCAACCACTACGACCAGATGTTCCAGTCCCACGCCGCCATGAAGCCGGGGACCTGGTTCGCCGGAGGGCTGTGGTGCTGGGAGGGGTTCTCCCCCCACAACGGCTTCAGCATCCGGGCCACAGGCCCAGCCCTGGACGCCTGCCGGAAAAACGGCGTCCAGGACGTGTTTTTCACCCTCTGGGGGGACGACGGGGCGGAGTGCTCCCCCTTCGCCCTGCTGCCAGCCCTCTTCTTCGCCGCCCAGCGGGCCCAGGGGAACCAGGACCTGACGGACATCCAGCGAAAATTCCGGGAAAAGACCGGCGCGGCCTGGGAGGACTTCATGCTCCTGGATTTGCCCTTTAGCCCCAACCAGAAGGAGGACGGCGTCCTCAACAGCGAGAAGTACCTCCTCTACAGCGACCCCTTCCGCGGCCTTTTCGACTCCACCCTGTCCGGCGGCGAGGGGGAGCGGTTCGCCCAGTGCGCCCAGGCGCTGGAGGACGCCGGGGACCAGGGCCAGTGGGACTACCTCTTCCGCACCCAGGCGGCTCTTTGCCGGGCGCTGGAGTACAAGGCGGAGCTGGGGGCCCGGACCCGAGCCGCCTACGGAGCCGGGGACCGGGCGGCCCTGGCGGAAGTGACAGCGCTGTACCGGCAGGTGGAGGAGCGGCTGGACGCCTTCTACGACTGCTTCCGCCGCCAGTGGGAGCGGGACAACAAGCCCCACGGCTTCGACGTGCAGGACATCCGCTTGGGCGGGCTGAGCCAGCGCGTCCGCCACTGCCGCAGCGCCCTGGAGGACTTCCTCTCGGGGAAGACAGCCTCCATCCCGGAGCTGGAGGAGCCCCTGCTGGACGTTAGCGGGCACGGCGCGGACTTCGAGAAAAAGCCGCTGCTTTTCAACTACTGGGCCCGGACCGTCACAGCCAACGTCCTCTAGCCGCCCGCTACAGCTCCCGCATCAGGTGGAACGTCTGCATCAGCTGCACGGCCCCGTACCCCCACTGGTTGTTGGGGTAGGTCATGTCCGGGCGGCGCAGGCATCCCCGGATGAGGTAGGCCCGAATCTGGTAGGTGCCCATAGAGGGGTCGTTCCCCTCCCGGACCCCCCACTGGAGCAGCAGGGCGCACACACCGGCCAGTACAGCC
>CATIYU010000004.1 GCA_949739085.1 uncultured Eubacteriales bacterium
GCTGGTGGGCGCTCTGCTGCTGGCCCTGGCCATCCTGCGGCCGCTGGCTTCCCTGCCCTGGCGGGACCTGGGCCTCGAGGCCCGCTGGGAGGGCTGGGAGGCCCGGGAGGAGGCGTACCAAAAAGACTGGATGGAGTCCCTCTCCGCAGTCATAGCGGAGAAGACCGAGGCATATATATGGGACAAAGCGAACCGGCTGGGGCTGGACTGTCAGGTGGCGGTCACCGTCTCGGCGGGGGAAAACGGCGTTCCCCTGCCGGACACGGCGTCCATACTGGGCCCCTACAGCGCGGCCCTGGCCGGATGCATGGAGGAGGTGGGGATTCCCGCCGAAAAACAAATCTGGCTGGAGGAAGAGGCATGGACGGAGAAAAGCGGTGGCTGAAAAAGCCCCTGGAGGCCCTGGGGCGGTATAAGTATGTGCTGCTGGTGGCCGCCATCGGCGCGGGACTGCTCCTGTGGCCCCAGAAGCCGAAAACCACGCAGAGCGCGGCGGAGAACCCGGCGCCGCTCCTCAGCGCGGAGACGGACGTAACGGAAATCGAGGAGGCCATGGAGGCTATTCTGGGAAAAATCAGCGGCGTGGGCCGGGTGGACGTGATGCTCACCCTCCAGAGCGGCAGCGAACTGGTGCTGGCCCAGGACTCCACCCTCCGCTACAGCGGCAGCGCCCAGTCCCCGGACGACTATCAGCGCTCCTCGGAGACGGTGACCAGCTCCGGCGGCGTGGTGGTGACCCAGCAGGTCTACCCCCAGTACCGAGGGGCCCTGGTGGTTTGCGACGGCGGGAGCAGCGACGCGGTGCGGCTGGAGGTCGTGGCGGCGGTGAGCGCCCTGACAGGCTTGGGCGCGGACCGCATCACGGTGGTCAAGTGGCAGAGCCCGGCGGGCGCGGCAGACCCATCATAAAAATGGAAAAGCAGGAGGAATATCACAATGAGGAACCAATGGAAACGCAACGCCGTGGTGGCGACAGTGCTGCTGTTCGTGTGCGCGGCAGTGTACCTGAACTGGCGCTACGCCGGGGATGTGGCCGGGGACGCCGCCCCCGCCAGCCAGACGGCGGAGGAGCCGGGCGGCTCCACCAAGGTCCTTGGAGACGCCACCCTGGTCGGCGGCGTGCCCACCATGGCCGCCGAGCCCGGAGAGGCTGCGGAATCCGGCGGCGCACCGGCGTCCAGCAGCTACTTTGACACCGCCCGGCTGAGCAAGCAGCAGTCCCGGGACAACGCCCTCACCCTCCTCCGGGAGGCGGCGGGCCAGGAGAACGTGGAGCAAGCCGCTATCGACGACGCCAACCGGGCCATCCAGACCCTGGCGGGCTATACCATGCTGGAAAATCAGATTGAGAACCTAGTGATCGCCAAGGGGTACGCCGACTGCGTGGCTTTCATGGGGGACAGCAGCATCAGCGTGGTGGTCTCTGCGGCGGATGACGGCCTCCAGACGGAGGACGTGGCCAAGATTACTGACATCGTACTCAGCGAGACGGAGTACACCGCCGGTCAAATCAAAATTATGGAGGCGGAGTAAGGAGAACCCCGTCCCCGGCAGGCTTTGCTGGGGACGGGGCTCTTCTATGTCCAGCCGCCGGAGGCCCCAGCGGCTGCCAGCATATTTTTAGCAGGAAAAGCTGCCCCCGGCGCGGCGCACAGCCCGGTTTCTCCCGGCTTTATCCATCCTTTGAAAAGCTTTGGCAAAAAAGGCTGGAAAAGTACAAACGGTTGTGCTATGATAGGATGTAAGTCTATTTTGAGGAGGCAGTGCTATGACCCTGCTGAACGCTTTGCTTTTAGGCATCATTCAAGGAGTGGCGGAATTTCTGCCCATTTCCAGCTCCGGGCACCTGTCCATTGCTCAGAACCTGCTGGGTCTTGGGGTGGAGGGGACGGACGACGTGTTTTTCGACGTTCTGCTCCATCTGGGCACCCTGGCGGCCGTATTTGTAGCCTACTGGGTAGATATCCGGGAGATGGTGCTGGAGTTCTTCCGCCTCATCTCCGACACGGTGGTTGGCGGCGCACCGAAGCGGGTGCCCCCCGCCCGGCGGCTGATGCTGCTGATCGTAGTGGGGACGCTGCCGCTGCTCCTGATCCTGCCCATCATGGACGCTGTGGAGGGCCTCTACGCCAACACCTATTTTGTGGGCGGCGCACTGCTGGTGACGGGGCTGCTGCTGTTCCTCTGCGACCAGATCCGGAAGGGTCGGAAAAACGAGCGGACCGCCACCATCACCGACGTGCTGGTGGTGGGGCTGGGGCAGGCTGTGGCCACCTGCCCGGGCATCTCCCGCTCCGGCATGACCATCTCCATGGGCTGTTTCCGGGGGATGGAGCGGCGGTTTGCTGTCCGCTTCGCCTTTTTACTGTCTATCCCCGCCGTGCTGGGGGCCAATATTTTGAAGATCAAGGACGTGTTTGAGGTTGGCGTGGACATGAAACTGCTCCCCGCCTATCTGGTGGGCATCGCGGCGGCGGCGGTGGCTGGCTACCTCTCCATCCGGCTGGTGCGGCTGGGGGCGGACAAGGGGAAATTCGGCGCGTTCGCCTACTACTGCTGGGCTGCCGGGGCTGTGACGGTGGTGCTGAGCCTGCTAAAAACACTGAAAGTGCTGCCCTGGCTGAGCTACTAGGAGCGGCCTGGGACCGCGGCCTGCTCTTCGCGGGTCCGTCCCGGCGCGGCGCTACATAATACATGAGGAGATGCAAAATGGCAAAGGAACTGTGGGACGCCTACAGCCGGGATGGGCGCCGGTTGGGATTCGATCTAGTGCGGGGCGGCCCCCTGCCCGAGGGGGCGTGGCACATGGTGGCGGAGGTCTACGCCCTCACGCCTAACGGCCGGGTGCTGGTCACAAAGCGGCACCCGGAAAAACGCTGGGGCGGTTTCTGGGAGGTTACTGGCGGCTCTGTTCTTAAGGGGGAGGGCCCGGTACAGGGCGCACTCCGGGAGCTGCGGGAGGAGACGGGCATTTCTGTCTCAGAGGCGGACCTCCGTTCCGTCTACGTGGACCCGCGGCAGGTGGAGGGCCGGGCCCCTACCATCTATCACTGCTTCCTGACGCTTTTTGACCCGGACCAGCAGCGCATCCGTTTGCAGGAGGGGGAGACGGTGGACTACCGCCTGCTCCCCTATGAGGAATTCAAAAGATTCATTCTTTCAGACGCCTATGTGCCGCTACTCCGCCAGCGCTTTCTGGACCACCAGAAGGACTTCGACCGGCTGGCGGCAGCGCTCTTAGGATAATTTGAGGGGGAACTATGGCTGCTACATCAAAAAAACCTTCATCCAGTGGAAAGAGCCGGTCCTCCAGCGCACGGAACGGGGCACGGACAGCCCCGTCCGCCGGGAGGCCCATCCGCCGGGAGGTGACGGGAATTGTATTTCTGCTGCTGGCACTGTGTGTGCTGGTCAGCTATTTTACCGGTGACGGGTGGCTGATTGAGCTGATCCCCCGGCTGTTCAAGGGGCTTTTGGGCCCCGGTTTTCTCCTGCTGGCCCCGGCCCTGGCGGCGGCTTCCTGGGTGATGCTCACCCACAGGGGCCGCCCTGTGGCCCTGCGGTGTGCTTGCACCCTGCTGGCCCCCTACATGTTTGGCGGGCTGTGGCACCTGCTCTTCTGCCGGGTGGACCTGGATACGCCGGAAGTGCTCTTCCCCACCCTATGGGAGTCGGGACAGTCCCTGAAATCCGGCGGGGTCCTCTCCGGCGGGACGGCCCACGGGTTCCTGGCCGTGCTGGGAAAGCCTGCCTCGGCCATTATTTTTCTGGTACTGCTCGGGGTGCTGCTGCTGGTGGCCGCCCAGCAGACCCCTGCCTCCCTGCTCCAGCTCTGGAGAGAACGCCGGGACTATGAGGAGGACTACGAGGAGCCCGAGGAGCCGGTACAGCGGTCCAAGGCCGCTCCCAAGAAAAAGCCCGCCTCCCGGCCAAGGCCGCCCATCGACATCCCCCTGGACGGGGAGGTTCGCGGGGCGGAGGAGCCCCAGGAGGAGAAAGTCTGGGAGCCCAAGCGCAGCGGCGGGGACGGATTTTTCAAGCCCAGGGAACGGGACCGGCTGACCCCTGCGGATGTACTCTCATCCGCAGGACAGGAGGAGCCTGAGATACCTGAGGAGGAGGCTGCTGTATTCGAGGCCGCTCCGGAACCCACGCCCGTCCCAGAGCCCCTCCCTGAGCCGCCTGAGGAGGCGCCGGCCCAGACGCCTCCTGTCCCGGCGCCCCCGCCGCCTGCTGGACCGGAACCCGCC
>CATIYU010000005.1 GCA_949739085.1 uncultured Eubacteriales bacterium
GCCATTGGCGCACAGGCGGCAGCAGACCCCCTGTAGACCGAAGCCGCATTTGGTGGACTGGCCCTCCACCCGGTGGTGGGCGGTCTCCAGGGGAAGCTGGCGGATGTAGTTCTCCATGGGCTTGTCCGCGCTGGGGCAGGTGTTGCGGCTGAGGCAGCTGGTGCAGCTGTTCATAGGATGTTCCTCCTCTATGGATAATTTCAGAATCGTTATGCTCACGGCAACAGGATACCGCAAGCGGGGACGCCAGGCAATGGCAAAAGCAACAGAACGCTCTCCCCGAAAGCGCCGGGATAAATGAACGAATACAGTCTACCATAAATCCCACCCCGCCGCAATGGCTGCCAGCTGGAAAGGTCAAAATTTTTGAGAGCAGGTCCCGCCCGAAAAACGTTATCAATGCGCATAATTTCTCATACCCCCATTCGCGTAAACATTCTACCATACATCCGGCCGTTTCGCGATGCGCCGCCTGCCACCGCAGAAGGAATAGGACAGCCCTGGAGGGAAATATATTCGAAACCAGAGTCCGGTGGAATAAAGAGGGGTTGCTCCCCGCTTGAAACCGCAGGCCTCTGGCGCCAAATGGGCGCAATCCATAAATTTCTAAGATGAGGTGGTCTCTATTGCGGAACAGTAAGATTATTCTGCCGCCGGAGCAGCAAGAGAAGCTGGAACGCGCTATAAAAGCGGGGATTCTGAAAGAACTGCACCGGAACGAACTGCTGACCGGTGCTGAGCTGAGTGAGCTGCTCTCCAGCCTGCAACAGGCGGATGCCTGCGCACCGGAAAAAGCGCCGCTGTGACGGCGGAAACAGGCAAAAGAGAGGAGGCCGCCGTTTTGCCCCCGCAGGCGGACGGACTTTTGGATGGGATACCGCATGTCCGGAAGAAGCGCGTATGCGCCTACGCCAGGGTATCTACGGACAAGAGCGATCAGGCCAACAGCTACGAGAGCCAGTGCCGGTACTTCACGGAGTATATCCGGCAGCACAGTGATTGGCAATTTGCCGGTATCTACGCTGATGAGGGCATTTCCGGCACAAATACGAAAAAACGAGAGAGCTTCCGGCGCATGATGCGTGACGCTGAGCATGGCCTGATTGACCTAATTCTCACCAAAGAAGTCAGCCGGTTTGCCAGAAATACAGTGGATACGCTGATGTTCACACGGGACTTGAAAAGGCGCGGCATCTATGTTGTTTTCCTGAACGACAACATCAGCACTCAGGACAACGACGGGGAGCTGCGCCTGTCCATTATGGCGACAATCGCCCAGGACGAGAGCCGGAAGACCTCCGAGCGGGTGAAGTGGGGGCAAAAGAGGCGCATGGAGCAGGGGGTGGTGTTTGGACGGGATATGTTGGGCTACGCCGTGCGGGGTGGGCGGCTTATTCTGAAGGAGGACGAGGCGGAAACCGTCCGCCTTATTTTTCGCAAGTATACGGACGAAGGGAAGGGGACCCACGTGATAGCAAGAGAATTACAGGAGGCCGGTATCCCGCCTATGCAGGTAAAAAAGTGGTCCAATACGGTGATTTTACGCCTTTTGCGAAATGAAAAGTATGTGGGGGACTTGTGCCAAAAGAAAACATATACATCCGACTACCTAAGTCACGAAAAGAAATATAACCGCGGAGCGGAGGAAAAGGTCTACATCCGGGATCATCATCCGGAAATTGCCATTATTGACCGCCCTCTGTGGGACCGTACACAGGCGGAACTGGAACGGCGAGCACCGTCTCCAGAGAAAAAGAGCAAATACAGCAGCCGCTATTGGTGCAGCGGCAAGCTCTGGTGTGGGGAGTGCGGGGGTCGCTTTGTCAGCCGTCTGAAACCTCTGGCGTCCGGCGGCACGTATAGAGCGTGGCGTTGCTGGGAGGCGTCAAAGCACGGAACGCCGAAAAAAGACCCGTTTGGAATGATTGCCGGGTGCTGGGGGAGGTCGGTGAACGACCGTGCGCTGTGCCTGTTGACGGCCTATGCTGTCAACCTCGTTTCTATTCGCCGGGAGCGGATAAGACGGGAGTTGGCGCAGAGTGTGAAAAAGACTGTCTCAAGGCCGGAGCGGGCCGGAGACAGGCATAGCCTGGAGGCGGAACTGGAGAGCCTGCGCCGGAAGAAGATCAGACTGATAGACCTTGCCGCCGCAGACGCAATTTCGGCGGATGATGTGAAAGAGCAGAACGCGGTATATACCGCGCGGATGGCGGACCTCACAAACCGGCTGGAGGAGGAGGAAAGAGGAGAGCAGCTACTGGAGACGGGGCGGCTGGAGGAGTGCACAAAGCGGATAGACGCCCTGCTGGACGGCGGCCTGGAGGAACGCGGCATCCTACAGGAGATTTTGCAGAGAGCGGTAATTTACCGGGACGGAAGGATAGACCTCTATCTCCGTTACCTGCCGTTTGGCGTGCGGCTGTGGTACAAGACCACTGGCAAGTTGGATTCCTTCCGCATAGAGGTGACGGAAGCAGAGATGGTGGAGCTAGATGCGCCATTTTGATACGGAGGTACCGATGTCGGTTAGCAGCCCCTTCAGCTCCGGGTAGGGCATGGAGAACCGCTGGCTCAGGTAGCGTAGGGACGCGCCCAGTTCTCCGTCCGGTCCTCCGTACTGGCTGATAATCAGCGCCGCCAGCTTGGGGTTGGTGTTCTTAATCTTGATGGGATATTGCAGCCGCTTCTCATATACGAACATTATTTCCGCCCTCCCTCAATCTCCCAAGGCCAGGGGTCATTTAACCAGGAGTAACCCGCCGTTGTGACCGAGGTTTGCTGCAAGGGTCCGTAGGCAGCTTCGTAGCGCTTACGGCCCTCCTTGGCCAGATTGACATAGTCTGTATACAGGGCCAGGGCCTCCTTGTCGTCCTGGTGGGTATCCAGGTAGAGCCCCAGCTCGTTGATGGCAAAGCCCAGGGCCATCAGCTCACAGAGGGCGGTGTTGTCGCAGTTCATTTTGCTCTTGACCGCTTTGAAAAAGGGCAGGTTCAAGCCGGGGAACAGGGTGCCGGCGGCCAGGCCCTGGGTCTGGTCATACCGTTCGGCGTTCATACCCTGCATGGAAATATAGGGGAAAGCCATGTTGGCGCATTTTCCGGGAAGGGAGCCCTCCGTCACGCCGCAGGCATTAGGATTTACATTCTCCAAGGGGTGGTTCCTCCTTCGGGGTAGTGAAGGGCGCGAGCGCGCCCTCATGCCATCATATGCCAGGCGGGGAGAAGCGTGAGGCATAGACCGGCGCACCGGCGCATAGAGTGCATAGGGGTGCTTGTCATGTTTATTACGTTTAAAAAGTGGACCGCGCTATATCTGCTGACGTTGCTGCTGTTATTTGCGGGATTTGCCGCCATTTTGTGGCAGGGGAGCGCTGTCAACGCCTCAAAGAATTTGGCCCTGCCGGAGAAGGGCAGCTGGACGCTGGTGATCGACCCGGGTCACGGGGGATTTGATGGCGGCGCACTGGCAGACGACGGAACAGTGGAAGCGCAGATTAACCTTGCTGTGGCGCTGCAAATGGAGGAGATCGCCCGCCTTATCGGCGTAGAGACGGAGATGACCCGGCGGGAGGACGCCGCCATGGACAGTCCAGGCGCGGGTACGGTCCGGCAGAGGAAGGTATCAGATTTGAAGAACCGGGTGGCCTTCACCAATGGCATTCCAAACGGCGTGCTGGTCAGCATCCACCAGAACAGCCTGCCGGAGGTGAAAACCGTACACGGGGCCCAGGTGTTTTACAACGGGGCGGGAGAGGCCCTGGCGCTGGCGGTGCAGGAGGCCCTGAACGCCGCAATTAACGACCGGCCCAAGGAAACCAAGGCGGCGGGGAGCAGCATTTACCTTCTGGAAAATGTGGAGGTCCCGGCGGTGCTGGTGGAGTGCGGATTTCTCTCCAATCCGCAGGAGACGGCCCTGCTGAACACCCAGGCCCGCCAGACCCGTCTGGCCCTGACTATTTTTGCCGCAGTGCGAAGCTACCTGACTGGGAGTGTGGAGAGCGCCGGGCAGTGAGGCCGAGGAAAAAGCCTCCGGATTCCCCTATGGAATCCGGAGGCTTTTTCTATTTAAATGCCCTTTTTAATAGATCTATAGCTGGAAGTTATAGATTTGCTTCAATAAAATGTTCATCATACAGGTTCCAGTACTTTTGATATACTCTATCTTTTTGCCCGTCAAAGTTTAACTGATACATTCGGAATATTACCGGAAAGTTCTTGGGCTGCCACTGTTCTTTATAAGAATAACTATAAATGAGCAAATTCAGGAATTGGCGAAAGCGGCTCGGCAGAGGTGAAGGCCAATGTGGAAGGGCACAATGTGGCCAAGACCGCAGGAAAA
>CATIYU010000006.1 GCA_949739085.1 uncultured Eubacteriales bacterium
GATCTCCAACGCCGCCCGCTGGGGCCGGAGCACGAACCCCGGTCTGCACCTGGGCATCTGCGGCGAGCAGGGCGGCGACCCCTCTACTGTGGAGTTCTGCCACGAGGTGGGCCTCACCTATGTTTCCTGCTCCCCCTTCCGGGTGCCCATCGCCCGGCTGGCCGCCGCGCAGGCAGCCCTGAAGCACCCCAGGAATTAATAAAATATTTGTCGTGGGGTAATATAGATTTTTCTCAAAGAGGCAATCGGCGTTAGCCCCGACATAGAAAAACAAGACCTTGCACCTAACCGTGCAGGGTCTTGTTTTTGTTCTCCGAACTATCCTTAACCATGCATAAATACCGGACTTTAGGAACATTTTGTGCCGTATCACCATGGAGTATAGGCATCCGGCCCAAGGGCCGAGGTGGATAAATCACATTACCCTGCGGTCATGGGGTTCTATTTAGCCAAATATACAGATATTAAGAGGAAAACTTGTTGTGTTATTCCAATATGTGATGTATAATAAATGTTGAACAATCAGTAAGATTTGAAAAAAGAAATATCTAACCACAGCGGCGCTATTTGGGGATGGAAGGTCATATTATGCAGAACTGATGTTCTGCTTTCAGCCATGCGGATAGAGGGCGCAATCAAGAATGCAAACTCCTGCCTGATGAAGCTGGGGATGAGATGGAAAATTGGATAAGAAGATGCTGTGCTTTGCGCCCTATTTACTTCTTGGGTTGGCTGCCTCTGTCACAGGAACTGTCACGCTGTAGAATCCTTTGATATACAGAAGATAACGCCTCATCCCACTGCCGGGAGAGCGTTAACCAGTATTCCAGTTCCTCGGGGTCCAAGAGATCCGGCGGGGTGTTCTCCAGAAAAAACAAATCGTGTAATCGCTGTTTTTGCTTGCCGCTGAGCATAATATCACTCCTTCCGGCTATTGTAACCAATTACCCGGAAGAAATTTGGCGAAACTCCGGCCCTCTTGAATAGCTTCTATAAACGGTTTTCTGTTTTGATAGAGATTGCGTTGCCTTTGTATTCCTGACCGTGAAATTTTTCTTGTGATTTCTGTCATCATGGGGGCAGGAACGCAAAAAAATTGGACTTCTACAGACGAATGGAGGCCCGTTTTGCAACTTTTTGATGTCATTCCGCTGGACTTTTTCAAACCGCTGACCAGCGTCAACCGCCGGGAATATGCGGATATCATCACACTTGTTTGGCAGCGGTGCAAGCGCAGTCCCATCTACGGGGAATCAAAAACAATGGTGCTGGATTGGCTGGAGGAATATTTTGCCGGCCTGGAGGGGGATGTCCTTTTCGACCTGGATGATCTGACTGATGCCAGAGAGGACGCGCCAACGGCCCGGTCTCCGCGTTTTTATGCCGCTATGTTTCTGCGCCGGTTAAAAGACACCGGTTGGCTGGAGGAACGGGAGGGAACCTATGAGGAAGAGGCGCAAATTGTAGTCAACCACAAAATTGTTCCCATTATTCGCTCGTTCCACGATATCGTTTCGCCCCAAATGATTACTTATAAGGGCAAGCTGTTTAAGGTTTATAAACTGCTCCAGGGCATTTCCGAGGAAGAAAGCCCTTACGAAAATATCCTGCGGGAAGTATCTGGCGATTTAGACGAACTGAATGCGTCGCTGAGGCAGCTGGCGGCTTCTATCGGCACTTATATGGATGAGCTGACCCGCGGCAGGACGCCGGAGGAAGTTTTAAACCTGTTTGAGTCTTATGAAGAAAAAGTCGTGGTGGGGGCGTATCACCGCTTTAAAACAAACGACAATCTTTTTTATTACCGCTCTGAGCTGATGGAACAGCTTGAACTGTGCCGGACTGCGTGCTTAGAGGCATTAATCCGTGATTTCGCCCTGGTGGAACAGGTGCCGGATAAGGACGCGAATCTCGCCATCGGCCAGCTTGTCTTCAAATTGGAGGAGGACCTGCGGGAGATGGGCGAAATCATGAAGGCGATTGATGAACGGCACATCCTGTACCGCACCCGTGCGGTACAAAGGGCGCAGTTTTTGCTCCTGTCCGATGGAACGGTCAAAAGCAAGATCAACCGTATCCTCCGCTATTGCGTTGCGACAATTGAGAAACCAGAAGATTTTTATGATACAGACGACGAGATACTGGCGGCATTGTTTCAGATGTATCCGCAGGGATACTTTGACGCGAATTCCTTGAAACCTCCTGTTCAGCCCAGAAAGCCCACGCCGGTTGAGGAACTGCCGGAGCTGGAAGAGGCGGACATGCAGACTATCGCGGCGCATCAGGAACGGCTGCTGCAATACGCAAGAAACGCGGTTACAGCGGAAAACGTAAACCGTTTCGCAAACGCTGTGCTGAAAAGCCGGCAGGCGGTTACCGCGCAGGAGTTGGTGGAACAGCACCAGAAGATGGAGGATATTGTAAAGATCGTTGGCCTGCACACCTACTCGGCCTCCGCGGAACGGACTTTTGATGTGGCTATGAAACCCGACTTTGTGGAATGTCATGGATTGCGCTTTCAGGATTTTACGGTTATGAAAAGAGGGTAGTGCAAATGAGAAGCGAACTGCGGGAGGAACTGGCAAACTACTTGCTGAACCATTGCTTTGTGATTGGGAATCTGGATTCTACCAGGGAAAAATACTATTTGATTACCAATAATGAGGAGGAACTGCGGACGGTCTTCCGCCCGCTGGGATATTCCATTGTCATCAATCGGACGCTGCGGGTCGCGCAGCTGGTCAATCTCCACGGGTGGGGCCGTATTGAATTTCAGAAATATGAGACGATTCTGCTGCTCCTCCTCCGGCTGCTCTATGTGGAAAAACGCGAGACCCTCGCCGTTAGTGAGCAGCTGGTATTAGTAACAGTGGAAGAGGTGGAAGCGGAGTACAATAAGCTGAATCTGGCAAAAAAATTGGACCGGCGCACGCTGGAGGCCGCACTGCGCACCTTCAAAAAGTACAATTTGGCCCTCGCTATCGACCGTCTGGAAACGTCCTCCGCCCGCATACAAATCCTGTCCTCTGTTATGCTCGCACTGCCGGAACAGGCGATTACCAAAGCCTACGCCCAGACCAGGGAGCGGCTTTTGCAGTATGAACGAAGCGGTTCAAATTCAGCTGTGGAGGAATTGTCCGATGATTGAAATGACACGCCTTCGCCTGATCAACTGGCATAATTTCCAGGATGACTGTATCCCGTTTCACATGGTGACCTACCTCATCGGCGTAAACGCGGTGGGAAAGACCACCATCATGGACGCGGTCCGCTACTGCCTCACCACCAATAAGGATTTCAACGCCGCCGGAAACCGCAGAAGCACACGGACGCTACAGGGGTCTGTCCACGGAAAGCAGCGCGGTGAAAATATTTATCTGCGCCCGGGACATACCGTTTCCTATGTGGGAGTTGAATTTATGGACCGTGAAAAAAACACGGCCTTTGTGATCGCGGTCCGTGTTGAATCAGAGAGTCCGTCAGAAGATCTCCGCCACGTGTCCCAGGACTGGTTTATTACAAAGCCAGGTACGCGGCTGGAGGATCTGTTGTTTGTGGACCAAAGCAGGCGGCCGTCCAAAAAAGAGGCGTTCAAAGCATCAAGCAGTGGAATGCGGGCCCCGGCAAGTCAGAAGGACGCGAAAAAATATATATGCCGCATTCTGGGGATTGGAGACTCCGAGTCCAGCTTGGGAAAGAAATTCAACGAAGTGTTCCATATGGGAACTTCCTTGAAAGACATTTCCGATATCCGAACGTTTATTTATGCCTATATCCTCCCGGAACCTCAGATTCATGTAGAGGCGCTGCAAAGCGATATGCGGGAACTGGAGCATCTGGAGGAGACGTTGCAGGAAGCGCAGCAAAGGGTGCAGAGTCTTGAAAAAATTGTAGAAAGTGGAAAGCAGGCCCTCGACTACCAGACGCAGGTGGAGATCAACGAGGGATTTATTCTATATGCCCGGCTGAGGAAAAATCAGACCCAGGAGGAGGAGTACCAGAAACAAGCGGAGGCGGCAAATCTCGCTCTGGAGCAGTTGGAGCCGGAACTGGAGGCGCTCCGGGAACGGCAGCAGCAGGCGCAGGACGCATTGAATCAGGCAATTCAGAACCGGGATGAGGACCCGGAGGTCCAGGCTACCAAGTTCTACCGGGATCAAGAAAAAGAACTTGCCAAACAATACCGGGAACAGGTAAAGCGGCAAAGCGACTGGGATACAAGCTTCGATCAGCTGAACATGCTCCTCTCCCAATTAAAGTCTGCGGCGCTGAAAACGAAAATCAATTTTCAGTCTGACGAATTTGCCGCCCTGCCCCAGGAGCGCCAGGCGGAGGCGTTGGAACGCCTTAATACGGAGTTGTCTGAGCTGGAGGAAGAGATCTCCAACGCGCGCTATCTTTGCCGGAAGGAAAAGGAAGAGGCCGATGGGGCGGTCGCCTCCTTTAGAGAGGAGCTGAGAAAACTACAGGAAGGAAAAATGGTGTATCCCAAGGCGTCGGAGCAGCTGCGGGAGGCCATCAACGCGGAGTTTCAAAAACGCGGATTGGACTGTGACGCAAAAATTTTCTGCGAAGTACTCTATATTGAGGATACCAGCTGGCAGGAGTGCGTGGAGGCCGCACTGGGAGCCAGGCGGTTTGATATCATTGTCTCCCCCGCCCATTATCAGGCCGCGAAACAGGTTTTCACCAGCCTCGGAGAAAAAGTTGGCGACGTCTCTCTGGTAGATACGCCATCGCTGCTGCGTGACAGCCAAAAATGGCAGCTACCATCAGCAAATATGCTTGCCTACAAGGCCGGAAGTGAAAATCACGCCGCAAAGCAATATGTCAATTATCTCCTGAACGGAATCGTCTGCTGCGAAGAGGCGTCCGCGCTGGAGGACCATTCCCGCAGTGTCACACGGGATCTCCTGCGCCATCAGGGCTACCGCCTACAGCGTATGCGGAAGCCTGTGCTCTGTATCGGTGTGGACGCGCGAAAACAACGCGCCGCGTATTTGGAGGCGCAGTTAAAGGAGACGGGGAAAAGGCAGATAGAGCTGGACCAAAAATTCCAGAAGCTAAGCGGTTTTGAAGAAATATACCGCAGATTTCTCTACGAAAGACATGTGTCCCGGCTCAGCGGAAACCTGGACGCCCGGCAAAGAGTATCGGACCTGAACGAAGAACTCAACCGCATTCGGGACAAGCTGAAAACCTTCGAGGCAAATCCGCTGCTGGCCGCTCTGTTTGACCGCTGTAAAGCCTGTGAGGAGGTTCGGAATGGGATTGGAACGCAAATCTCTGAACTGGAGAGACATATCGGGCGTCAGGAACAGATCGTTGAGGAAGCGCAAAAGGTGATCATGCAAAACATGATGGATTTGGACGCGTCAAAAGCGGAATATGATCAATTTCAGCTGGAGCATCCAGAACTGAGGGAGGAAATTATAAAGCGGTACACGGAAGCGTCCCAGACGAGAACGCCAACCGAAATTGAGCTGAATCAGAAAAATTACCATCAACGGTGCATCAGCCAGCGAGATCAGTATATCCACAAAGAGCTTCAGCCTGTCCAGAGGGAATATAACACGAAATACACAGCCGATTATCAAACCGGTTTGGAGGGGATCGCCATCTATCAGGATATCTATGAGTCGCTGGTATCGGTGGAATTGGAACGGTCCCTGGAGAATCTGCGCAAAGCTCAGGTGCGCTGTAAGGAGCGTTTCCGCAAGGAAATTCTGTTCCGCATGAAAGATGACATCAAAAACGCGAAATTGCAGTTCAAGGACATGGACCGGGTCATGTCTGAACTCACCTATGGAGACGAGAAGTATCATTTTGTCATCAATGAGCCGCAGAGTAAAGAACTGGCAGCCTTTTATCAGATCATCATGGATAAAAACAATGTCCAGATTATGGATGAGGGCAGTATGTTTGCTCAGGCGGCGATGAACGCCCCGGCCTATGAATTGCAGGTAGATGAGCTGATGGCGAGGATCATGGCGGATGTCAATCAGGCTGTACAGGATCGCTCGGCTGGAAAGAAGACGGTCAGCAGTCAGATATCCAAATATGTAGATTACCGTACATTTTTGGACTACGACATAGTGATCGAAAATGTTGTGACCGGAATGAAGGTCCCGCTCTCCCAAGTGATCGGCGACAGCAGCGGCGGCGAAAATCAGGCCCCCTTTTATGTGGCGATCTGTGCCTCCCTGCTCCAGATTTACCGGCAAAGTCCCAACAGCATCCGGCTGGTTCTGCTGGATGAGGCCTTCAACAATATGACAAGCGACCGTATTGCGCCGATGATGAAAATGTTTTCTGCCGCAAAGCTGCAGCTGATTCTGATTTCCACTGTTGAAAAATGCAGCGCCATCTTTCACTACTGTGATATAACCTATTCCATCGTAAAAACCGGAGCGCGGGCCACGTTGGCGCCCTTTGAAAGAATCTATGAGGAAGAGGAGTCTGAATGAATTATACATCCATAATTTTAGAACAGCTCATCGACGCCTATGAACAGAGGGGGCTGTTTTATACTGCGGATAACAAAAAACATCAGGGCATCTTTCTTTCCGTCGGAAAAGTGTTTCCGGAATATACCGACCACTATCATGAGAGCGCGTACCAGGAAATTAACGAGGCTATCGAGCATCTCCGCCAGCATGGCATCCTTCAAGGGGAAAAAGACGCGCGGGGACAGTATGGAAAGCTGCGCTTTTGTACGGAGAAGATCGGTCTCTGCTATCAATGGACTGGGCGTCCCGTCCTGGGCGAAACACGCCGGGCCATATTGGAAAAACTGGACGGCTGGGAACCTGGAGGCAATGAAATCTTAGAACGGTTCCGTACAGCGCAGTTAGAGCGGCTCCATAAGAATAAACCGGTTGGACATGGGATTGGCGATCAAATACAGAAACTTGAGGACGTCCTGCTTGCTTTGTCCGCGCTGATGAAGTTAACATCTGAGACGTATGTGCGGAATTTTTCCAACGCGGTTTTTGCGGATTCAAAGCGTTTCCAGAAAATCCGCAGATGTATTGAATCAATCCTCTGTACATACGGCGGGCAGGAACTGATGAAGCAAACAGTTCTCAGTACATTTAATTTGGTGGACAACCCCACATATGTCATGTTCAAGGGGTTTTTGCACCTCAATATCAATGGGCAGGAGATTTGCCTGGAAAAAATCCCGGGGGGCATCTCACTTCCGTCCACAGCGATCCCTTCCATCCAAAGTGTATCAATTGAAGGAACGGCACTGATTACGGTAGAAAACCTGACGACATACCACGACGAACCAGTTTGCCAGAACGCCATTGTGTATTTGGGCGGGTTTCATAACGCAATCCGGACAGATCTGCTGAAGTTAATATATGCGGATAATCATGAAAAATCATATTTTCATAAAGGGGATATTGATGTATATGGATTTATCATTCTTGAAAATCTGAAACAAAAAACGGGAATCCCCTTCCTGCCGCTGGAAATGGATTTGGAGACGCTCAAAGAACATGAGTCCTGCCGCCTGGTGCAGCCCCTGAACGCTTCAGACCGGAAGATGCTCCAGATGCCCCAGCTTGCCCCGTATAAAGATATCCTCACATATATGGAGCAACAGGACTGTAAGGCGGAGCAGGAGTCGCGTCAGGCATTGCGGCTGCTTCGCAAGGGATATTTCACAGGCAAACAGCAATCCCAATAAGAGGCGCTGGGCTGTGGCGCGGGAGGATCTGGAAAGCGGCGGTTTTGAACTTCCAAGTTCAAAACCGCCGTAAAGCTGGCCACTACTACCAGTGCCTATAAATGAGGGTTGAATGAGGGTTGAAAGTTGCCAGTATTGGTGGTATGCTTGGCTCATGACAAATCGACAAATCAACAAATCAAATTTTATATGTATGAGTAAAGGCAGGGAGTAAAAATGATTCGGCCAGTTCTTGCTTGTATAGACCCCTATAAGGCAGCAGA
>CATIYU010000007.1 GCA_949739085.1 uncultured Eubacteriales bacterium
GCCCGCGCCCACGCCCATAAAGATGAGACAGGGATAGACGCCCAGCTTCACGCCCAGATATAGCACGTCGATGAGGCCCACAGAGATGCTCTCGCCCACCTGGACCGTGTTTCGCACGGCCTCAGATACGCCCAGCGCCTCCAGCTCCGCCATAAATTCGGCGGTAATGGGCTCTCCACCGAAGAACGCCCAGTTGACGTGGCCGCCGGCGAACAGAATCTCGTGGTACATCCCAGCGCCGGGCAGGTTGGTAATCAACATGCCGAAAGCGATGGGCAGCAGCAGCAGGGGCTCGAACTTCTTCACAATCGCCAGATACAGCAGGGCGAAGGAGATGAGCAGCATGATCAAAACCTTCCAGTCCCCGGTAGCGATCTGATAGAAGCCGGTCGCCTGAATAAAATTCATGATAGCTTCCATGTGTTACTCCTCTCAGCGCGGGGCCTTTAGCCGATGACGCACAGCAGTGTGCCGGACTCCACGGTGGCTCCCTTGGTGACGCTGACGGAGGCGGCGGTGCCGTCGCAAGGCGCCATAATCTCGTTTTCCATTTTCATGGCCTCCAGGATGAACAGCACGTCGCCCTTTTTCACGGCGGAGCCGTTCTGCACGTTAACGGCCAAGATGGTGCCGGGCATGGGGGCGGCGACCTTTTCACCGCCGGCAGGGGCAGAGGGTGCAGGAGCGGGAGCGGCGGCAGGCGCTGCGGCGGGGGCTGCGCCGTCCATGAGCTCAATTGCGACCTCGTAAACAGTGCCGTTTACATTCACCTTGTACTTCTTCATAACGATTTCCTCTCCTAATTTAAAGTTTTTTGACAGACAGAACACGAATGCCAGAGAGATCAGTGCCCAGGTCCTCCGCAATGGCGGCGGAGATCGCGGCGATCATTGCCTGGCGGTTGGGGATGGCCGCACCGGGAGCCGCCGAAGGGGCGGCAGGGGCCGCGGGCGCCTTGCCCATCGACCGGCACACGGCGCTCATGGCCGAGCTCAGTACGATGATGCAGATGAGGCCGAAAAAGACGGTCCCAATACCCATCAGTACGACGAACAAGCTGGAAACATCATTCATTAAGTGTCCTTCCTCCTTCTCAAAACTGTTGCGGAACCGGCCTGGAGAGCCAGTTACGCATCTATTCCCGCTGGGAAAAGCAGACAAAATTTCCCCAACGCAAAGATGATTTCATTATAGCAAAACCAGGAAAGAAGTTCAAGCCTTTTTCCTGCACATTTCCGACAAGTTTTCAGGCGGTCTCCGAGGATTCATTTGAAACTTAGAGGAAGATGTGGTAGAATGGAGTCCGTCCCGGCTGTAGGGTGTACTATATATGTAAAGGAAGGCTTGCACTGTGCGGTATGGAAAAGTAGCAAAGGGCGTGTTTCTGGCCCGCCCCAACCGTTTTGTGGCCCACATAGAATTGGATGGGGTAGTGGAGGTCTGCCACGTAAAAAATACAGGCCGGTGCCGGGAACTGCTGGCACCCGGCGCGGTGGTCTATCTGGAGAAAACGGCAAACCCCGCCAGGAAGACCCGCTACGACCTCATTGCCGTTGAAAAAAATGGCCTGCTGATCAATATGGATGCCCAAGCTCCTAACCGGGTCTTTGGGGAGTGGGCTGCGTCCGGGCGGTTTTTGCCGGGGCTCACCGCCATACGGCCGGAGTTTACCTGGGAGGATTCCCGGTTTGATTTTCTTCTGGAGGACGTCCAGGGGTCCTTTTTTGTGGAGGTCAAGGGGGTTACGCTGGAGGAGAACGGTGAAGTCCGCTTCCCGGACGCTCCCACGGAACGGGGAGTCAAGCACCTCAACGGCCTCCGGCGGGTGGTGGAGCAGGGGTACCGGGCGGCGGTGTTTTTTGTCGTTCAGATGAAGGGCCCCGTGCTTTTCCGGCCCAACGACGACACCCACCCCGCCTTCGGCAGCGCCCTGCGTGCTGCGGCGGAGGCTGGAGTGGGTGTGTTTGCCTATGACTGCCGGGTGTCCCCAGATACCCTGGAGCTGGACGCCCCAGTGCAGATTTGTCTGGAACGGCGCTGATTTCTGTTTTCAACAAATTCCCGGTTGCATACTGTGGTAAAATATGGCATAATAGAAAAAATGCCACAGTGATTAAGAGGAAAGGCTTGAGAATATTATGCAGCTTGCATCCATTCTGTTGGCCGCCGCGTTGTGTGCGGCATCTGTTATGGGGCCTGGCGCGGGGGCGTTCAGCGCCGAAGATCCGCCGGACTGGCTGGAGCCGGATTTTGTCTCCCAGGAGGAGGATACGGAGGATCCAGGGGAAGAGCAGGAGGAAGTTGGGGAGGATACCTCCTTCACCATCGACCTCTCTGTGGCGGGGGATTGTCTGCTGGCCACCTCTAAGGGGGAGTATTACAGCGGTTCCTTCAGCTGGTATGCAGCCAACAAGGAGCCCGCCTACTTTTTTGAGAAGGTTTACGACATTTTTGTCGCCGACGACTTCACCATTGTCAATCTGGAAAACGTTCTGACGGACCGGAAGTTGGTGGAAGTGGAAAAGGGCTCTCCCCGGGCTTTCTGGTTCCGGGGCCCCTCCTCCAATACCGGTATCCTGACGGCTGGCAGCGTAGAGGCTGTTTCCCTGGCCAACAACCATACCGGCGACTACGGCGCAAAGGGCCGGGCAGACACCATTGCCGCCGTGGAGGCGGCTGGTCTCTCCTATGGCACAAACGAGAAGACCATCTACCTGGAGAAAAACGGCTTTACCATCGCCGTCATCTGTCACGGCCTCTGGAACGAGGGGCAGGCTGGGGACATTGTCCGGCGTATTCAGAAGGCGTCGGAGCAGTCCGATTACCAGATCGTTTTCTACCACGGCGGCGCGGAGAGTGTCCACGCCCCGGAGGACTGGCGGGTGTGCGCCTCCCGCAAGCTGGTGGACGCGGGTGCGGACCTGGTGCTGGGCAACCATCCTCACGTTTTGCAGCCCACAGAGGTCTATAAGGGCGTCAACATCATCTATTCCCTGGGCAACTTCTGCTACGGCGGCCACCGGCGGCCCGAGAACCGGACCGTTATCTATAAACTGCTCCTGACCGTGGACGAGGGCGAGGTGGTGGACGAGGCCGTCTACTATATCCCCTGCTATGTCTACACTGGTGACACCAACAACTGGCAGCCCGCCCCCATCACGGATGAGGGGGAGAAGCAGAAGGTCCTGGATTTTCTGGCAGGGAAGCGGACCCTGCCCTACTAGTCCGGGTCCACCATCCGGTAGCCTACACCGATCTCTGTGAAAATATATTCCGGCTGTGCCGGATTCTTCTCAATCTTCCTGCGGATGTTCGCCATGTTCACCCGCAGGATTTGATTATCATTTTTTGCTTTTGGCCCCCAGAGCTGCCGGATGATGAAGTCGTAGGTGAGCACCCGGCCTGCGTATTTTCCCAGGAGGGACACCAGCTTGTATTCATTTTGGGTCAGCTTTGCGTTCTCGCCATCCACCAGCACCTGGTGCTTGTCATAGTCGATGGTCAGCCCTTTGGCCCGGAACTGACCGGACTGGGCTATCTCCCCGTTGGGCAGGTGGGTGCGGGTATGGCGGATGGCGGTGCGGATGCGGGCCAGGAGCTCCGAGGTGCCGAAGGGCTTGACGATATAGTCGTCCGCCCCGGCGTCCAGGGCCTCCACCTTGTCCCGCTCGTGGTTCCGGGCGGAGACAACGATGATGGGGCAGGTGGACCACTCCCGGACAAATTGCAGGATGCCGCCTCCGTCCATATCCGGCAGGCCCAGATCCAGCAGGATCAGATCCGGGCAGTGGGAGGTGATCATGGAGATCGCTTCGCTGCCGGTGCCGGCGGTCATGGTGTCGTAGCCGTTGGCGGCGAGAATGGCGGCGATAAAGCCGCTGATATTGGCCTCATCCTCCACGATGAGGATTTTATCCTTGATTTTCATAGGGCGGGTTCCTCCGTTGACGGTTGATCCGTGGGCAGGGTGAAGTAAAAGACGGCGCCGCCCTCCCGGGCGTTGGCAGCGGCCAGGGCTCCGCCGTGGGCCCGGACGATGGAGCTGCACACCGACAGGCCGATGCCCATGTTCCTGCGGCCGTCGGAGGTGTGGGTCTGGCCCTGGCGGCTGGGGGAGAAGAGGTTCGGCAGCAGCTCCGGGGCGATGCCGCAGCCGTTGTCCCGGATAGTGAACACCGCGTCCCCCTCCCGCCGCTCCGCCGACAGGCGGATGCAGGTGCTCTTCCCGTGGTAGGCCGCGTTTTCCAGGAGGTTGAGCAGCACCTGTTCAACGAGAATGGCGTCCATGGGGACGAACAGGGGCTCCTGGGGGGCGGTGAGCACCAGCCGGACGCCGCCGAAGCGCTTCTGGAATTTCGCGGCTACGCTGGCCAAGACCTCCTCCGCCGCCTCCAGC
>CATIYU010000008.1 GCA_949739085.1 uncultured Eubacteriales bacterium
GGCCGCCGGTTTTCCCCCAGACACGTCCGGACCCGGGAAAAATCCTCCGGCGGGTTCTCCGGGGTCCACATCAGAACCAGGTCGTCCCGGTCATGATACTCGCACTCCACCCCCCCCCTCCCGCAGCCCCCGGGCCAGGCTGGACCCGTCCCAGCCGGAGGCGGCGCAGTCGATGGTCAGTTTCAGGGGGTCCGTCTCCCAGACGGCCCATCCCCCCTCCCGCAGCCGCCGCCGCAGGACCTCCAGCGCCCCGGCGGTTTGGGCCAGGCGGGCGGGGTAGTCCCCCGCCAGATAGGCGTTGCAGCGGTCCAGGGACTGCAAAATCAGGTAGGACGGACTGGTGGAGCCAAAGAGGGCCAGGGCCCGCTTCCCCTCCGCCCAGAGGGCGGGCGGAGCGGATTCCGCCCCGTGGAGATACGCCCCGCCGGTGAGGACGGGCAGGGTCTTGTGGGCGCTGTCGCAGCACAAATCCGCCCCCAGGTCCAGCGGGTGCCGGGACTGGGGGAGGAACCGCAGATAAGCGCCGTGGGCGTTGTCCACCAGCAGAGGCGCGCCCCGGCGGTGGGCGGCCCGGGCCAGGGCGGGCAGATTGGCCTGTCCCCCCAGGTAGTCCGGGCTGGTGATATAGACCGCGGCGGGCGGATGGGGCAGGCTGTCTAGGGCCGCCTCCAGGGCCGCCGGGTCTGTCTCGCAGGCGCAGATGGACCGGGCCGGGCCCGCTGGCCAGAGCCACGCCACGTCAAAGTCCAGCAGCGCGGCGGCGTGCAGAAACGACTTGTGGACGTTCCGGGCCGCCACAACCACAGGCCGGGCCCCCGGCGGGGCGCGCCACACCGCCAGGGCCAGCATGGCCCGAACGCACTGGGAGGACCCCTCCGTAGAGTAGAAGGTCCTGGCGGAGCGGAAGAGGGCCGCCGCGTTTTTCTCGCTCTCCGCGATAATCCCCGCCGCCTCATAGAGTGCGTCCGCCCCGGCGGTCTCCGTGATGTCCAGGGCCTCGCAGCCCAGAACCGGCCTCCCCTTGTGTCCCGGCATGTGGAGCCGGGCCGGGCGGGAGGCGGCGTAGGCCCGGACAAAGTCGCAGACCGGGGTGTTCATGCCTCCTCGGGGCCCAGTCCCGCCTGGACCACCTGCATCATGATGGCGCACTCAATCCGCTTGCGGAACAGCTGGCAGCCGTAGTCATAGACGCCCTTGATGGACCCGGAGGCGTGGTAGGCGTTGGCGGCGCAGCCGCCGGAGCAGTAGAGCTGGGCCCAGCAGTCCTGGCAGGCGGGCCGGGCGTAGGCGTTGCAGGACTGGAATTCCTCCCGGAGGGCCGTGTTGGTCACGCCCTGCCAGATGTCCCCCAGCTTATACGCCTCCTCCCCCACAAACTGGTGGCAGGGGTAGAGGTCCCCCCACGGCGTGACGGCCATGTACTCCGTGCCGGACCCGCAGCCGGATACGCGCTTGTAGACGCAGGGGCCGTGGGCCAGGTCCAGCATGTAGTGATAGAAGGTGAAGCCCCGGCCCTCCTTCTCCCGCTTCAGCATCTCCTTGGCCAGGAGCTCGTACTGCTCCAGGACGATGGGCAGGTCCTCCCCGGTGAGGGCGGCGGGGCTGTCCGGGGCGCAGACTACCGGCTCCATGCTCAGCTGGCGGAAGCCCAGGTCCGCCATGTGGAACACGTCCTTGGTGAAATCCGGGTTGGCGTGGGTAAAGGTGCCCCGCATGTAGTAGCCCTCCCCGCCCCGGCGCTCCACCAGCTTTTGGAACTTGGGCACAACGCGGTCGTAGCTGCCCTGACCGGCGCGGTCCACCCGCAGGCGGTCGTGAATCTCCTTCCGGCCGTCCAGACTGAGGACCACGTTGTGCATCTCCCGGTTGGCGAAGCTGATGACATCCTCGTCGATGAGCATCCCGTTGGTGGTGAGGGTAAAGCGGAATTTTTTGTTGTGAGGGGCCTCCTGGGCGCGGGCGTAGGCCACCAGGTCCTTGACCACGCCCCAGTTCATAAGGGGTTCGCCGCCAAAAAAGTCCACCTCCAGGTTCACCCTCGCGCCGGAGTTCTCGATTAAAAAGTCCAGGGCCCGCTTGCCCACGTCAAAGGACATCAGGGCCCCCTCGCCCTGGTACTTCCCCTGGCTGGCGAAGCAGTAGGAGCAGTTGAGGTTGCAGGTATGGGCCACGTGGAGGCACAGGGCCTTCACCACTGTACCGCGGTTTTTCAGGCTGCCAGCCTGGTGGGCAAACCTGTCGGGGCTAAAAAGCTTCCCGGCCGCCTCCAGGGCCCGCGCGTCCTCCAGGCAGGCCAGCAGGTCCTCCCGGGTGACGCGGTCCCCATACTTCTCCAGCATGGCGGAGATGATCTCCTCCCCGCTCTTGTCCGGGTAGAGGGCAATCAGGTCGTAGGCCACAGGGTCCACCGCGTGGACCGAGCCGGAGCAGGTGTCCAAAACGATGTTGCAGCCGTTGAGCTTGTACTGATGGACCATTGCAGGTTCCTCCGTAAAAATAAAAAGATACTACGCAGAAAAAACGCCGCCGTGGGTACGGCGGCGCTCCTTGGCCTGAGCTTACTTGCGGGCGTTTTCGCAGGGCTGGTTCGCAACGCCGCAGGAGGTCTTGCACGCGGACTGGCAGGAGGTCTGGCACTCGCCGCAGCCGCCGTTTTGCAGGCTCTGGTTCAGGTCGCGGGTCTCAAGAGTTTTGATACGTTCCATAGATGTACGCTCCTATCCTGCCGCTGGTGTGGTCCAACGGCATATCATACAAACTGCCACTTAGCATACCATAGATGCCGGATATTGTCAAGGAACCGGGCGGGAAATTTTCGCCCCGCCAGGCGCTCATTAGAGGCGGCAGAGGCGAACAGGGGACCGGCCCTCCGCAGGGCGCGGAGGGCCGGTGTTTCCTAGCGGTAAAACCGGTGGCAGCCGATGGTGGTGAAATAGTCGCAATTCTCCCGAATCCAGGCGCCCTGGGACAGGGAGGGATTGAAAAAGTACATGCAGCCGCCGATGACCCGGGTGCCGTTGAGGACCATCTCTGCGGCCAGCACGGATTTGGCTGTGGGCTCGTTGTAGATGGTTCCGTTGGCCACCGGCTCGAACTGGACGGCGTCCTTTGTGTCAAAGACCACCTCTTTGATGGTGCCGGGGAACTGGCTGGAAGCCACCCGGTTGAGCACCACGTTGCCTACGGCCAGCTGGCCCAGAAGGCTCTCCCCCTGGCTCTCGGCGCTGATGACCCGGCTGAGCCAGTAGAGGTCCTCCTCTGTGTAGTCCAGGGCGGACACGGTGGAGACGGCCACAGGGGTGTTCCAGTCCACAAACTCCACCTCCGCTCCCAGCAGGTTCGCCACCGCGCGCAGAGGCACGTAGGTGCGCCCTCCATATATAAAAGTGTCCGCGCCGGTGTCGTAGGCGTAGCCGTTGGCCATCACGGCGCTCCGGCTCACGGGCACAGAGAGGGAAAAGACGCCGGTTTCTGCGGAGGCCGTCCGGGCCTCGTGGTCCCAAACCGTTTTCCAGCCGCCCATGGCCTCCAGCAGGGGGACCAGGGGGACGTATGTACGGCCCTCATAGGCGAAGGACGTGCCGGAGAGGTTCTCGCCGTCCACTGTTACGGAGACGGAGGCTGCCCGGGCAGTCTGGCAGACCAGTACCGCCGCCAGAGCCGAGCAGAGCAATACCCTTCATTTCATAGACAGTTCTCCTTTCTTGTTTCCGGGGAGTTTGCCTCCCATCCGGGCACCAGTATAGCGGAAAAGCGGGTCCGGAGGCAAGCTGTAAATTTTGGCAGCGGCCTCCCCCTCCCAGGTCCCATGGAGGGCGGGCCGCCGCCGTATAATAGAGGAGCGCCCCGCCATCCGCTCTCGCAAAAATTGGACGCCGCCGGGGTTATCTCTTTTTTCCCCGCTGGGCAAGGCTGTTGGTGTCCAGGGAGTCCCGAAATACCACAAAGCGGTCATAGAGGAATTCCAGCACAAAGTTGGAGGCCATGTTCATGGCGGTGACCAGGTACTCGTTCCACCCCAGCACGTCCGCCAGATAGTGGCCCAGCCAGGTGGAGAGGGGCGTAAACACGCAGTAGAACGCCAGCACCAGGGCCATGGCCTTGGGCACGTTGCTGGCGGACTGGAAGGTGTAGCGCCGGTTCAGGGTGAAATTCCACAGCACCGACAATGTCAGGGCGATGAGGTAGCAGGGCCAGTAGCTCCAGGCCGTCAGCTCGTTGAGCAGGGAGAAGGCCCCCAGCTCAATGATTCCGGCGGAGAGGGAGAAGAGGAGAAATTTCAGCGAGCGGAGAAGTTCCTTGCGGTTCATTTGTCCACGACCTTTCTATCCGTTCAGGGCCCGGAACTGGGCTCTGTTGCGGGCGTACAGCTTCCGGAACACAGCGTAGCTGCGGTCATAGGCCGCCCGGTGGGCTCTGTTGGGCGCGAAAGTCCGCGCCGGAGGGATGAGCGCCGCCACCGCGTCCAGGTCCGGCGCAATGCCCAGCCCCCCCGCCATCACCGCCGCCGCGCCCACGCTCCCGGCGTTCTGGGGGCTCTCCACGGTCTGGACCGTCCGGCCCGTAACGTCGGCCAGAATCTGGGCCGTCACCGGGGACAGGGCCCCGCCCCCCACGAAGCGCACGGGGTCAGAGGTGGCCGTCTTTTTCGCCTGGCACTCCAGCATCCACCGCAGATGGAAGCAGACGCCCTCCAGCACCGCCCGGATGAGCTCCGTTTTCCCCGTGTCCAGCCGGATGTTGAAGAACATCCCCGCCGCCGCCGGGTCCTCAAAGGGGCAGCGGTTGCCGTGCAGCCAGGGGGTGAAGACGACGCCTCCGGCCCCCGGCGGCGCGTGTTCCACGGTCTCGGTGAGGTAGTCGTAGAGGCTGGCGTACACCGCCTCCTGACTGCCGGTCACGTCCTTCTTCTCCAGATACACCCCGATCTCATCCAGGGCCAGGTGGTCCTTCACCCACTCCAGGCACTTCCCGGCGGTCTCCATCTCGGCAAAGTAGTTGTAGCGCCCC
>CATIYU010000009.1 GCA_949739085.1 uncultured Eubacteriales bacterium
AAGCGGCGGTCACACAGGGCTTCTATGGTTTCTTTGTCCAGCACGGCCTGCCCCTCAGCCGGATTTTTACCAGCAAAGAGGAGGCTCTGAACGTGATTGAGAAGGCCATCCTTCTCTTCCGGGAGCAGGGCAAGACCGGCGAGCGCTTCGCCAAGACCATCGAGCGTCTGGGCTTTGAGAACGTGGAGGCCCAGCTGCTCTCGGACAGCCTGCTGGAGCGCAAACAGCAGATTATTGACGCGGAGCTCCATCTGTCCGGCGGCGCCACCTGCTGACACTTTTTCCGGCGAATCCCCCAGGGAAAAGCCTCCGCAGCGCAAAAAACGGACCCCCTCCTGTCCGGCAGCGGCTTTTAGACGCCGCCGGACGCGGAGGGGGCCCTTTCTCCAGCCCAACAGACCAGCTTTATCACAATTTTATGGCAAATTGTCGAAAAACACTTGCAATCCTTCCAGTTATCCTGTAATATAAGTATGGAAGCATGATATGCGGCAGGTCGCAGGGCGGTGCAAACGCCCTACGGCCCTGTACGAGTGGAATGTTCACTCAGCACAGCAATCTCGGGATTGTACCACAAGACGATTATACCCCATTCTCTGCGCTTTTGCAAGAGCGGAAGCGGGGTTTCGTCGTGCGTCGTGTGGATTATATCGAGGCGGTGTTGAGTTTGAGATGCTTGACGCCGCTCTTTATGGTTCCGGCGGATGGCCCGGGGCGGGGAAGAGGCAAGGCCCTGCCCCGGGCTGCCTCATTGAAGCAGGCCAGCCCTGCCGGCGTACAAATTGGAGGTGGTACCCCGTGGAAATTGAACCAATTTATTTTCAGGAACCCCTTGTGGAAGGGGTAATCCTGGAGCGGAAAAACCCGTTTATCATGCTGGTTGACCTGGGCGGCGGCGCGTTGGCCTGTCACTGCCCGACCACATGGCATATTGGGAACCTGGAGGTGGCGGGCCGTCCTTGCCTGCTCTCCAAAAACGAGACTGCGGACCGGAAGACCCCTTATACAGTGGAGGCTGTATCTCTGAATCGCCCGGAGGACCGGGAGAAAAAATGGATTGGCATTAACCTGACCGCCGCGAACCGCTATGTGGAGTACTATTTGGAGCGCGGCGGCTTTTCCGGCATTGTGGGCTCTGCCAGCAAGATCCACCGGGGGCGTCTCTCGGGCAAAGCAAACCTGGATTTTATTGTTGGCGGCACATCTATTGCCATCAAAGCCCCCCTGTTGGTGCTGGGGCTGGATATTCCTCCGGAGATGCGGGTGCAGAAGGAGAAGCCCTTCCCCTCCACGGAGCGGTTTCTCCGGCGGATTACCTCCCTGCGGGAGGGCCTTCCCAGCTGCAAGCGGACCGTGCTGATTACCGTGTACCTCTACGACCGCCCGGACTTCCATATTTCCGAGTACCAGAGCTGCCGGGACATGGTGAACCAGGTGGCGGCCCGCAGCGCCGCCCTGGGCATAGAGAACTGGCAAGCCAATTTCGTGGTCACGGAGAAAGCTGTGCGGCTGGACCGCTACCTCCCCCTCTGTACGGCGGAGTAACCGGCCTTCATCCACGAAACAGCCGCGCCGCTTTTTGACACATAGAACTCCCCCGCTGTCCTGTAGACGGCGGGGGAGCTTTTTTACCGGATATGGAGGAGCTTTGCCAGCTTCTCTCCGTGGGGAATCATCTTCAGGTCCTCCCGGGTGATGAGCCGCAGCGCGATAACCAGAACAAGGTACACCACCACGGCCAGACCAACAGCGGCCATGGTCCGCAGGGCCTCCATCATATACCCGCCGGAGAGGAACCGGCCCAGCAGGCCATAGACGGCCCAGGCGGCGGCCCCCATGGCGGCGGACGCAACGCAGGGTCCCGCGAAAATGCGGACATAGTTGGGCTTGTGCTCCAAAAGGCCAAAGACGATGGCCAGATTGATGAGGGCGATGAGGGCGTAGCAGGCCAGGGTGCCAATGGGCGCGCCCTTGATGTTCACATCCGGGTTGCCCACCAGCACGTAGTTGATGGCCACCTTTACCCCGCCGCCGATAAGCATGGTGTAGATGGGCAGTCGCACCTTGCCGTGTGCCTGCATAATGGAGTTGGTCAGCAGCATGACGCACACAAAGATGGAGGCCGCGCCCAGGAGCTGGAGGTGGTAGGTGGCGGCGATGGCGGTCTCCCGGCGGGCGGGGTAGAGCAGCAGCAGAATGGGCCCCGCCAGCACGGAGAGCCCCACCCCCGCCGGAATGGCCAGCAGGGAGATGAGCCGGAAGCTGGTGGTGACCACCCGGTTGACGTCCCGGTGGTCCTTGCGGACCACGGCCACGGACACCGCCGGAATAAGGCTGATGGCCACCGCGGGGAGAAACGCCGCCGGGAGGTTGAAGAGGGTGCTGGAGAAGGTGTACTGCCCGTAGAGCCGGGCGGCCTCCCGCTCCCCCAGCCCCAGCACGTTCTGGAGCTGGCCGAGGATGATGGTCTGGTCCAGCAGATTCAAAAGGCTCATACCGGTCTGACCAATGGTGATGGGGATGCCCAGCCCCATCAGCCGCCGGACGATGGTCCCCCGGCTCTCCGGCACGTCGGTGCCCCACAGGATGGGCCCCCGGTGCCGCCGGTAGTCCCGGATCATATAGAGCATGGCCAGCACAGTTCCGGCGCTGACGCCCACAATGGCTCCGGCCGCGCCGATTTCCAAAGTTTTCCCCGCGTGGATGAGGTACCAGGCCAGCGGCAGGCCCACCACCAGCTTGAAGAAAGCCTCGATAAACTGGGATACCGCCGTGGGCACCATGTTCTGCCGCCCCTGGGCAAAACCCCGGTAGGCGCACATGATGGACACGCACACTACGGAGACGCCCAGGGCCTTGATGGGCCAGTAGGCCATGGAGTTGTTCATCCAGGCCGCCAGCTGTTCGGTGAAGAGGAGCATAGCGGCGGTGCCCGCCGCGCCCACAGCCACAAAGACGGCCATGGCGGTGTTGAAGCAGCGGCGCATCTGGGTGCGGCGGCCGGTGGCGTTGGCCTCGCTGATGAGCTTGGAGAGGGCCAGGGGCAGTCCGGCGGTGGAGAGCGTCAGGAGAAAGGCGTAGATATTGTACGCGCTCATAAAATGGGTGACGCCCTCGTCCCCCAGAATGTTATTGAGGGGGATCTTGTACAGGGCCCCGCAGATTTTCACGAACACGGTGGAAATGGCCATCACCGTGACGCCGCCCATGAAGGACTGCTTCTTTTCTCTGGACATGGAATACCTCACTCACTAGGATGTCGGCCGGCCTTGGCCGCCCCCTTTAGTATACGAGCCTTTCGTCCGGGGCATGACAAGGCGTTAACGGCCGCCCTCCGGTCGGGCGCCGGGGCCGCCGGATTTCCGGAAGAGTCCCGCCGCCCGGCTTCCAGAACGGCGGCGCGCTTAGTCGTCGTAAATGCCGCCGCCGATGAACTCCCGCAAGAGGGAGTCCTCCGCCACATATTTCTCATCCAGGGGCTCAAACTTGGGGTAGGCTTCCGCCAGGTGGCGGACCTCCTCGTAGCGCTCGTAGTCGTTGGAGAGGTGGAGATGCTGGAAAGCGGGGTGGGCAAAGGGACACATGACGCTGACCTCACAGGGCTGGGAGCTGTCGAACATAATATCGGCGTTATCCTTGAAGGGGGAGATATAGAGCTTCTCTCCCCGGCGGACGTTGGCCCACATCTTCACGGTGATGTCCGGCTCCCAGGCCCGGAACTTGGCGTCCCTGACGGTGCGGCGGGCCAGGCGCATCCAGGTGTTTTTAAAGACGATAGCGCCGTCCTCGTCCAGCACGTTGGAGCGGGCGGAGATGTAGACCTTCATGGCGCTGCGGTTCTTGCCGGTGATGATGTCGTTGAGGGCGTGGATGCCCTCGAAGATGGCCACCTCGTCCTGGCCCAGCTGGAGGGGGCGGGTTTTGATGGCGGAGCGCATCTGGCGGGCGAACTCGAATTTGGGAATGAGGATCTTCTCTCCCTGGTCCAGCAGCTTAAAGTGGCGGTTCAGCAGATCCATATCCAGGCAGAAGGGGGACTCGTAGTCGATCTGTCCCTCCCGGTTGCGGGGGGCGGTCTCGGGGTCCACGGTCTGGAAGTAGTTGTCCAGCGCCACGGCGTGGGAGTGGACGCCTAGCTCCTCCAGCTTGGCCTCGATCTTCTTGGCGGTGGTGGTTTTGCCGCTGCCGGATGGGCCGCTGAGGAGGACAATGCGGGAATTTTTCAGGTTGTCCATGATTTTGCGGGCGGCGGCCTCAATCTTCTTGTTGTAGGCCGCGTCGCATTCCTGGGCGAAGCCCCGGGGGTCCGAACGGACCGCGTCGTTGATCTGTTTGAGGGAATAGGCCATGGTCGTTCTCCTTTCTTTTCACTGTATGCTGTCAGGTTGCCTGCTCATAAAACGCCCGAAAGGCCCGCTGGTTGCTCTGGAGCTTTTCGGGCCGCTGGATATACTCAAGGGGATACTTCAGATTAAACGCCCGCTCAATGCGGTTTCTGGCCGGGTCCACCATCTTGG
>CATIYU010000010.1 GCA_949739085.1 uncultured Eubacteriales bacterium
ATGCAGGGCTTCTTCTGGTCCTTCAGATACTTCCAGCAGCGCTCCGCGCCCACGCTGAGCCCGTCCTTGGAGGCGCACACCAGCACCCCGACTTCGGCGGCCCGGACGCCGGACTGCATCTCACCGGCAAAGTCGAAGTTGCCAGGGGTGTCCAGCACGTTGATCTTCACGCCGTTGTATAGAATAGGGGTCATGGCCAGAGAAATGGAAATCTGCCGTTTGATCTCCTCCGGGTCATAGTCGCAAACGGTGTTGCCGTCCGCAGGCTTGCCCAGGCGGTCGGTAGCGCCGGTGATATACAGCATACTCTCCACCAAGGAGGTTTTCCCGCTGCCGCCGTGGCCCAGCAGGCAGATGTTGCGAATGTCCATATGAGTTTTGTCTCCTTCCGTTTATCGTGTCCATGTAGCAGGGGTTTGCTTAACGAATCAATTATATATCTTTTTTCCTTTTAGCACAACTGGAATTTTTCCCGCCGCCGGATTTTAGACAAATTCACTAAAAACAGTCCGCCCTTTTTGATACATCCAGCACCCGCGCCGGGCTACAGCTTGTCTACCGTCCACACCAGGGGCAGCAGGGGAACCACCCACAGAAGCAGGAAGGTCAGCAGCAGCGGCGGCGTGAGCACGTGGTAGCTGCCGGTGAAGGTGAGGTAGAACCCCAGCAGCACGCCGGCGATGCCGCCGGCGATGGAGAGAAGATCCCCCACCAGGGCTGTCTGGCACAGCCGGCGGCTCCCCGCCGCCAGCGACGCGAAGGGCAGCAGGCCCTCACGGTAGAGGAGGCCGTTAGGGCCCTCCGCCTCCCGCTCCGGGTCGGAGAGGCTCAGCCGCTCCCCCAGCTCCGGCACGGCCGCGCCGCAGTCGGAGCCAAACCGGGCCTTGAGCAGCTTGGGTGTAACGCCGCCGTCCCGGGCGGCCAGCGTGATCTGGAGGCCGTTGCGGCGCAGCAGGCGCAGGGCGTAGTCCACAGCGTCGGCTGCGGTGTACTTGACGGCGAACACCGCCGTCAGGCTTCCGTCCACCGCCAGACAAACCGGGGCCTTGGAGGGCATGGAGGCGGGCAGGCGCACAGCCATATGGCGCATAAAGGCTGGAGAGCCCAGGAGCACCGTCTCCCCGCGGATCATGCCGCTGAGACCGTTGTCGTCGTGGATGTGGAAGTGCTCCAGGCTCTGATAGCCGATGCGCTCGTTCTGGCAGATATCTCCGAAAATCCGGCCCAGCAGCCCGCCCCCCTGTACGGCCAGAGTGGCGGCATAGGAGATGGCCCGGTTCCGCTCCTCTCCGTAGAGCTTCAGCCCGCCCAAGGAAGCGGAGCCCGGGGGGAAAAGGTCCGTATCCGTTACCACCAGGCGGCGGGCGGAGGCCAGCGCCGCCGCGCCGTAGTGCCCGGCCATGGCGGCCCCCGTCCGGGCCAGCTGGGGAGCCAGACGGCCATAGGGAACCTGAAACGCCAAGGGAAAAGCCAGCGGCGACGCGGCGCTGAGAATCACTGACCAGCACCAGAGCATGTCCTGTCCCCGCTCCTGGCCCACGGAGGACAGCACGGCAAACACCAGAGAAGCCGCCGCCAGCACCGGCAGCAGAAGCCGCTGCCACTGGGAGGAGGTATCCTCCATGTTGACCCGGGTGCAGAAGCCCCTCCGGTCCCCCGCGCCCTTGGCCACAGCGGCCCCGCAGCGGTCCACGACCCGGCCCGGTTCGCCCATGGCGGCGGTGCGGAAGGTCTCCGCCATGCCCCGGTGCCAGCTGGTGAGGCCCCACAGGGCGAAGACCACCAGCACGGCGGCCAAGCCACCCAGGGGGGCGGCGTCAGTGCGCTCGGGCAGCAGCAGGAGGGTCATCTCGTCCAGAAGAGTTACACAGGTGGTCAAAAGCGCGGTAGCGCAGAGGGACCAGGCCCCATGGCGCAGCCCTGTCAGGGCGGCGCGGAACACGGGCCAGCACAGCACGCTAATGACCGCCTGGGGAATCAGCACGCAGAGGGCGGCGTTATCCGCGCTCTCGCTGAAAAAGGGCACCGCCACGCCGCCCTGGGCCAGTAGCCAAGGCATCCACAGCATCACCAGCACCGGTACGGCCAGCAGCAGACTCTTCCGGCACTCCCGGTGCCGCCGCTTGTGCCGGACGGCCTCCTCGCTGGGCAGCGGCTCGTCCTCCAGATCTGGCAGGGGCTGGCGGGCAGTGGGCTCCCGCTTCTTTACCGCACGGCGCAGCAGCTTCTTCCGGGCCTTCTCCAGCCGCTTGCGCAGTCGTTCCTGCTTCTCCTCCTGCTCCCCCTTGACGGCGTCCACCGTGTTGGCCACGATGTCCTCCATAGAGACGGCGGGCTCCCCGTCCTCCGCTGGCGGCTCTTCCTGGACTGCCGGGTCCTCCTCCGGCGCGGGAGGGAAGAGTCCGCCGCCGTCCAGCGCCTCTGTCTCCTCCGGCGCCTCTGCCGTTTCGCCGTCCGGCTCCAGGGGTTCTGGCTCCTCTGGCGGCGTCTCCTCAAATACAGAGGAGGCGGGTTCTTCTGGGGTCTCTAATTCCTCTGCCGGCTCCGCCGGGGGATCTGGTTCCGACAGTGGGGCGTTCTCCCAACGCCCCGGGCCAAATTCCGCCAGAATCTCCTCCAGATCAAAGTCGCCCTCCGCTGGCGGCTCCATGCCCAGAAGCCGCTGGGTGTCCATGAGGGGATCGCTCTGGGGATCTATATGGTTGTGTTCCGGTTTTTCTGTCATAACATTCTCTTTTCTTGGCTCACAGCACGCCGCTCAGCGCCGCTGCCGCAGGGCCTCGTACAGCAGGACGGCGGCGGCGGCCGAGGCGTTGAGGGAGTTGATCCGGCCTTTCAGGGGAATACTGACCTGGAAGTCGCAGTTTTCCCCCACCAGGCGGCCCATGCCGCCCCCCTCGCTGCCGATAACGATGGCGGCGGGGCCCCGCAGGTCCGCCTCGTAGAGGGGGACCTGACCTCCGGCGGCTGTGCCGAACACCCAGACGCCCCGCTTTTTCATGTCCTTCAGCAGGGCGGGAATGTTGGGCACCCGGGCCACCGGCAGGTAGCCGACCGCCCCGGCGCTGGTCTTGGCCACCACGGCGGAGAGGCCCGCGCTGCGCCGCTTGGGGATAATGACGCCGTGGGCCCCGGCGCACTCGGCGGTGCGGATAATGGCCCCCAGATTGTGGGGGTCGGAAATTTCGTCGCAGACCACCAGCAGGGGCGCTTCGCCCCGCTCCGCCGCCGTTTGCAGAATGTCCTCCACCGAGGCGTAGGCCTGGGCGGCGGCAATGGCGATGACGCCCTGATGGCTGTGGGTGGCGCTCATGGCGTCCAGCTTCCGCCGGTCCGCCTCCACCACCACCACGCCCGCCTTCCGGGCGGCGGCGGCGAGGCGGCCAAGGGTGCGGTCCGTCTCCCCTTTGGCAATGTATAGCTTATCGACAGGCGCACCGGAACGCAGGGCCTCCGCCACTGCGTTGCGTCCCTCGATGAGCCCTTCGGCCTCAGGCCGGATTTCGTGTTCTTTCATAGTCCTACTCCCATTTCCTGGCAAGGATAAAAACAGTATACCACAAAACCGTTGGGTTGCGAAAGGGGGATTCACAGAAATTTCACAGAAAATCCACAGTCAGTCCTTGTGACCGGGCGGATTTTGTGGTACCATGCATAGGAAACAGCGCCGGACCATTCGAGGAACGCCCTCTGCGATAGAAGGAGAAAAGCATGAACGACAATCAAAACAACAATAATAACAACAAAAACAAAAAAAATCTCAACGGCCTGCTGATTTTGCTGGCCTGGGCGGTGGGGCTGACCATCATCTTTAACTACCTCTCCGTCTACAGCAGGCAGGCCAGCAACACCGCCACCACCCACGAGATTTTATACAGCGAATTTCTAACCCTGGTGGAGGAGGACAAGGTGTCCTCCGTCGTGTTTAAGGACGGGATGCTGGAGATCACCCCTGTGGAGGGGTACGTCTATACAGACGGAGACGGCAACGCCTATGACAAGGACTTCACCCTCTTCACCATGCAGCTGGGCATCTACGGCGCGGGGCTGACGGAGCTGCTGGAGGAGCACAACGTGGAATTCACCTCCCCCTATGTGGCGGAGATGAGCCCGGTGCTGGAGTTCATGGTGGCCTATGTCCTGCCCCTGGTAGTGATCGTGGGCGCGTTTTTGCTGTTTATGAACATGATGGCCCGGCGGGGCGGCGGCATCGGCGGCATCGGCAGCGTGGGCAAGAGCAACGCCAAGGTCTACATGGAGAAATCCACGGGCGTCTCCTTTGCCGACGTGGCGGGCCAGGACGAGGCCAAGGAGTCCCTGGTGGAGATCATCGACTTCCTGCACAACCCGGGCAAATATACCGCCATCGGCGCGAAGCTGCCTAAGGGCGCGCTGCTGGTGGGCTCCCCGGGTACCGGCAAGACCCTGTTGGCCAAGGCGGTGGCGTAGATGCTCCATGCCCCATCCCGCAGGCTCTCGATGGCGGCGCGGATCACCGGCCAGCTGACAATGGTGGCCGCCGCGTGGGGGACCAGTACGCACAGCGCGGCGTTGTCC
>CATIYU010000011.1 GCA_949739085.1 uncultured Eubacteriales bacterium
AGGCCAGGCGGTCGCTTTCCTTGATGCGCAGCCGGGCCCCGCCAGTCAGCCGGGTGGTCCCCCGCCGGACTGCCGCCGCAGCCGCCAGCGGCGGGGGCAGGTCCGGGTGCTGGGCCAGGTTGATTTCCGTATCCCCCGGCTGGGACAGCTCCCGGCAGAAGCGCCGGACCTCCTGGTCCCACTGGCTGGAGGGCCAGTCCATCCCCTGAATCTCCAGCTCGCAGCCAAGGTTTTGGGCGGCGTACCAGAAGGCCGCCTGGGACCAGTCGCCCTCCACCACCAGCTCCCGGGGCGCGTACCGCTGGGAGCCGGTAAGCAAATAGTGGGGCGGGAGAGAGCGGGTCGTGGGAACCTCTATGCCAAATTTTGACAGGACGTCCAGGGTCATCTGAATGTAACCCTCGCTCTCCAGCGGGCCTGTGGGGATGAGAACCGAGGGGCCGTCCAGCAGGGGCAGCGCCATGAGCAGGCCCGTGAAAAACTGGCTGGAGACGTTCCCCGGCAGGCGGTACTCGCCTGGGCGCAACACGCCCCTTACAGACAGTCTCCCGTCTTTCTGCTCATACCAGACGCCCTTTTCCTCAAACATGTCAAAGTAGGGCTTTAGGGGCCGCTCCATGAGCCGTCCATGCCCGGTAAATACTGCGCCGCCCCGGAGCACCAGCGCCAGCGGGATAAGAAAACGCAGCGTGGAGCCCGATTCTCCGCAGTCCAAAAGAGCCTGCGGATCGCTGCTGGACAGCAGCGTCTCCATACACCGCCGGGTGGCCTGGATGTCCTGAGAATCCGCTATATTGTGGATGACGCTCCCCTCCCCCGCCAGGCAGGCGGCGATGAGGAAGCGGTGTGCCAGGGATTTGCTGGGGGGCGGCGTAACAAGGCCGCGAAGCCGCGTGGGCTCAACCGTCAAGTTCATAGGGCGCACTCCGTAAAGTCCCGCAGGCCGTCCATGTCCAGACGGATGGTTTTTGCCAGGCCAATCTCCTCCAGCACCACCACGTCGATACAGCCGCCGTCCCGCTTTTTGTCGCCGGTGGCGGCGGCGTAGAGCTCCCCGGCGGCGTAGGGGCACGCCACAGGCAGGTGATACCGGCGGCAGGCGGCCTCCACCGCCTCCAGGGTCCCGGCGGGGCTCACGCCCATCCGCCCCCCCGCCCGGCTAGCCAGCACCATGCCGGTCGCCACCGCGTGGCCGTGGGAGATGGCGTAGCCGCTGCACTTCTCAATGGCGTGGCCCAGCGTATGGCCAAAGTTGAGGAGCTTGCGCTTTCCCCGTTCCCGTTCGTCCTCCGCCACCACGGCAGCCTTGATCTCCACGTTCCGGCGGACCATCTGGGCGGCGTCTGGCTTCCCGTCCGTCAGGGCGCGGAAGAATTCCCGGTCCGCGATGAGGCCGTGCTTGAGGGTCTCGGCCATGCCGCTGGCAAAGACGTCCTCCGGCAGGGTCTGGAAAGCGTCCGTGTCGCAGATGACCATTTTCGGCTGATGGAAGGCCCCAGCCAGATTCTTTCCCGCCTCCAAGTCCACACCTGTCTTTCCCCCCACGGAGGAGTCCGACGCGGCCAGGAATGTGGTGGGCATCTGGATATAGTCCACCCCCCGCTGGTAGGTGGCGGCGGCGAAGCCCGCCATATCTCCCGGCACGCCGCCCCCCAGGGCGATGACGAGGTCCGAACGGGTGAGACGGTTTTCCGCAAAAAACTCCAGAATCTTCCCATAGGCAGCCAGATTTTTGCTCTGCTCCCCGGCGGGGAATGCGTAGAGCAGCGGGGTAAACCCGGCCCGCTCCAGTGCCGCGCACGTCCGCGCGGCGTAGAGGGCTTTCACGTTGCTGTCGGTCACCACCGCGCAGCGGCGGGACCTGGTGGCCCTGGCGATAAGCTCGCCGGATTTATCCAGGAGTCCGCCGCCGATGTGGACGGGGTAAGCGGTGGACGCATTTACCATTACGGTTTCCATAAGATCACTCCTTGGTCAGAATATCCAGACAGTAGCTGTAATAGCAGCCAGTAATATAGCCGGCAGGGCTCCCTCCCTTTTATCTTATCCCGCTAAATGCGCATACCGTTACCGTGCGGCGGATTTGGCCGGTCTGCGCAGTAAAAAGCAAGTTTGGCCGCCCTCTTAAGACTCTTTGTCAATCGCTTCCTTTGTTTCCCGGGCGTGCCTGAGCATATCCCTCAGGCGTTCCCGGTCCCCCTTCTGGATAGTCCGGGAAAAAGCGGCCAGCTCCTCCGCCAGGGTGTCGATCTCCCGGACCAGCGCCTCCCGGTTCTCCAGGAACAGTTCGCTCCACATCTCCTCGTTGAGCCGGGCCACCCGGGTCATGTCCTTGAAGCTCCCGGCGGAGAAGCCCTGGAACCGGGGGGCCGAGGGGCTGGCCACATAGGCGCAGCTCACCACGTGGGCCAGCTGGGAGGTGTACGCGATGATATGGTCGTGCTCCTGGGGGGCCGCGGGCTGTAGGCGGCTGAAGCCCAGCTTTCGGGCAAACTGCCAGATCTCCTCCAGGCAGCTCTGGGGCGTATCCGGATAAGGGGTAAGGATGAGGGACGCCCCCTGGAACAGCTCGGAGAAGGCGTTGGAGTAGCCAGAGCGCTCAATGCCCGCCATGGGGTGTCCTCCCACAAAGTGGAACCCACTCTCTCGGGCCACCGCCTCCAGGGGGCCGCATACCGGCCCCTTTACCCCGCCGCAGTCCATCACCAGCCCGCCCTTGCGAAAAAAATCCCGGTGTTCAGAGATGTAGGCTACGGCAGCCTCCGGGTAGAGCGCGGCGATAACCAGGCCGCAGTCCCGCAGGCGGTCTGGGGTAAGGGTTCCGGAGAGGGTCCCCTCGTCCAGGGCTTGGCGCAAAACGTCTCCGGCGGCGTCGTAGCCCAGGAGGGTGCAGTCCGTGTACTGCCGGACGGCCTTGGCCAGACTGCCGCCGATGAGCCCCAGCCCCACGATGCCCACTGTCTCAATCATGGGCAGCCTCCCGCTTAGCACCGGCGGATGTAAAGGACCTGTCCGCATGGGGCTGGATGGCCCGGATTTTCTCCATCAGGCTGGCAAACCGCTGGGGGCGCAGGCTCTGGGGGCCGTCACAGAGGGCGTGCTCGGGGTCGTTGTGGACCTCAATGATAAGGCCGTCGGCCCCGCAGGCGGCTGCGCCCAAGGCCATGGGAGCCACCAGCTCCCAGCGCCCGGTGGCGTGGCTGGGGTCCACCACCACCGGCAGGTGGCTGAACTGGTGGAGTACAGGGATGACAGACAGGTCCATGGTGTTGCGGGTGGCGGTTTCAAAGGTGCGGATGCCCCGCTCACAGAGGATCACCTGCTCGTTGCCCCCCGCCATCACATACTCTGCGCTCATAAGCAGCTCTTGCAGGGTGTTGGCCATGCCCCGCTTGATGAGTACTGGCTTGCGGAGCTTGCCCAACTCTTTGAGCAGCTCAAAGTTCTGCATGTTCCGGGCTCCCACCTGGATAATGTCGATGTCCTCAAAGAGGGGCAGGTGTTTGGCATCCATAATCTCCGTGACAATAGGCAGTCCCGTCTCCTCTCGGGCCCGCAGCAGCAGGCGGATGCCCTCCTCATGGAGGCCCTGGAAGGCGTAGGGGGATGTGCGGGGCTTAAAAGCGCCGCCCCGCAGAGCGTCGGCCCCGGCGGCCTTCACGCTTTTTGCCACGGAGATGATCTGCTCCTCGGTCTCCACCGAGCAGGGTCCCGCCATGGTCAGAAAATAGCCGCCGCCAATCTTCGCGCCATTGGAGAGGGTAATAACAGTGTCCTCCTCATGGAATTTCCGATTGGCGTTTTTGTAGGGCTCCTGGATGCGCCGGACCATCTCCACGATGTCCAGGGCCAGGATGCTCTCCATGTCCACCCGGGAGGTATCCCCCACCAGGCCCACGATGGTGTGATTTTCCCCCACAGACAGGTGGGTCTCCAGGCCCATGCCGTGGAGCCAGTTGATGAAGAGCTCTACCTGTTGAGGTTCGGCATTTTTCTTGAGTATGACAATCATTATGGAATGCCTCCGTCTCTATAGATTTAGTGAAAAATAAAAAGAGCGTCTTACAGCCGTTTCACTGTAAGACACTCCATGGATAGCGAGAACTCCACTTTTCCGCCGCAGCAAAACAAACCTTATCTACTTGTGTAGATAAAGTAAAAATAGTATGCGGCGAAAATGAACGTGGTAGTCATAGCGGCACCTCAAATTTAATAACTACGAATAGTATAGCACATTTCCGGCGCAGATGCAAGAGAAAAATTTAAAGGTTCTTTTGAAAAAAGTGTTATCGCGGTAGGACTTCGGTAGTCTCTGCAAAATATGAGGGAGAACTAAAAGCCGCAGACGAGCAACCGATGGCCCGTCAAATAGTTCAATAGTGAACAAAAAAACGGGTGACAATCAGACGCAGATGTGGTATACTAATTCTTTAGTGGGGCATGGCCCCCGGGAAAGGAACGTGGATATGAACAATGAAAAAATGACGGATATCTCCCAGCAGCTGGGCACAGCTCCTGTTGGAAAACTGCTCTTAAAGCTGGCCGCGCCCACGGTGGTGGCCCAACTGGTAAACCTGCTCTACAACATCGTTGACCGCATTTACATTGGCCACATGCCTGGGGTGGGCCGGATTGCCCTCACCGGTGTGGGGCTCTGCCTGCCGGTCATCACCCTCATCGCCGCCTTCACCATGCTCATCGCTCAGGGCGGCGCCCCCCGGGCCGCTATCGCCATGGGCGGCGGAAACAACGACAAGGCTGAGGAGATCATGGGCAGCTGCTTCACCTGCTTGGTGGCGGCGGCGGTTGTGCTGACAGCGGCGTGCTGGATTTGGGGCGAGAAGCTGCTGTGGCTCTTCGGATGCAGCGAAGAGACCATCCACTACGCCCTGCCCTATATGCGTATTTACTCCAGCGGCTCCCTCTTCGTGATGATGAGCCTGGGGATGAACCTCTTTGTCACCACCCAGGGCTTTACTACCTTCAGTATGCGCACAGTGCTCATCGGCGCCATCAGCAACATCGTCCTAGACCCCATTTTTATCTATGTGCTGAATATGGGGGTGCAGGGTGCGGCCCTGGCCACGGTCATCTCCCAGGCCATCTCTGGGGTGTGGGTGGTGCGGTTCCTACTGGGCCCCAAAACTAAGCTGCGCCTCCGCCGGGACAAGCTGAAGCCTAAAATGTCCATCGTGGGACCGGTACTGGCCCTGGGGCTGGCGCCCTTCATCATGCAGGCCACAGAGGCCCTGCTGAGCATCTCTTTTAACTCCTCTCTCCAACACTACGGCGGCGACATCGCTGTGGGAGCTATGACAGTGGCCAGCACCGTCATGCAGATTGTCTGGATTCCTACCCAGGGCCTGGGCCAAGGGGCCCAGCCCATCATCAGCTTCAACTATGGCGCGAAGAATCCTCAGAGGGTACGGGAGGCATTCCGGGCGCTGCTAGTGGTGAGTCTGACGGTTATGGTGGCCTTTTGGGCCGCAGTGCAGCTCTTCCCCCGCTTCTTTATCGGCATCTTCAACAGCGACCCCCAGCTTTTGGATACCGCTGTCTGGACTCTGCGGGTGTACACGGCGGTGCTGGGCCTCTTCGGCATACAGATGGCCGTACAGCAGACCTTTACCGCCATCGGCAAGGCGAAGGCCTCCCTCTTCATCGCCTGCCTACGGAAGGTAATCCTGCTCATCCCCCTCATCTTCATCCTGCCCAACTTCTTTGAGAACAAGGTGTTTGCGGTGTTCTTGGCAGAGCCGGTATCGGACTTCATTTCGGTAGCCGCGTCCGCTATTACCTTCTATTTGGTTTTTCGTCCAGCTATGGCGGAGCTGGAAAATGAGAAAAAATCCCTTTAACCGCAAGAACGGATGCTTTGTAGGAAGCATCCGTTCTTGCTATTTATGGCAGTACCTGGATCTCGTCCCCGGGGCGGACCACGCCCCCCATCAGCACCCGGATAAAAATACCCTCCCGGGGCATGACGCAGTCCCCCGCCGCCTGGCGGATCGCGCAGTCCTGGTGGCACTCCTTACCAATCTGCGTTACCTCGCCCACGGCCTCCGGGCCCAGGCTCAGCCGGGCCCCTACCGGCAGCCGGTACAGGCAGAGGCCCTCGGTGAGGATGTTTTCCGCAAAATCCCCGGGCTCCAGAGGGAAGGCCACCCGCTCCTGTACCTTCCGCACGCTCTCTATGCCCAGAAGACTGACCTGCCGGTGCCAGCTGCCTGCGTGGGCGTCGCCCACCAAGCCGTGGTCCGTCCGCAAAACCGCCTCCGGCACAGACCGCTTCTGCACGCCCCGCCTGTCCGAGAGGCACACCGCTAAAATCTTACCCATGACTCTCTCCACACCTGCCGCTCCGGCCCCAGAGCACGTCCACCCCGTGGCGCAGGGCGGGCAGCACCGCGCTCAGGCACTCCCGGGCCGCCTTCTCGCTGCCCGGCAGGTTGACGATCAGGGTCCGGCCCCGGAGGCCCGCAGCCTCCCGGGAGAGACACCCCCGGGGTGTAATGCGCATAGATTCCGCCCGCATGGCCTCCGGGATGCCTGGGGCCTCCCGGTCAATGACCGCCCTGGTGGCCTCCGGGGTCACGTCGCGGGGAGAGAAGCCGGTGCCCCCGGTGGTGACCAGCAGGCCCACGCCCAGGCCGTCGGAGCACCGAAGCAGCGCACGTTGAATAGTCTCCCGGACGTCTGGGAGAATTTCCCAGTGAACTACCCGCCAGCCTGCCTCCTCCAGCAGCTGGGCAGCGGCCGGGCCAGAGGTATCCTCCCGCAGGCCCTGATAGCCTGTGTCGCTGATGGTGAGCACCGCCGCCGCGCAGGGTCCGCCTACAGAGCCTGGCGCGTCCCCAGGCTTCTCCACAGAGACCGGCTCCCGGTTAAAATCACCGGACCGCCCGCCGCTCTTGTGCAGCAGGCAAATCTGTTCAATGGTGATATCCCGCTGTACAGCCTTGCACATGTCGTACACCGTCAGGGCGGCGGCGGACACGGCGGCCAGGGCTTCCATCTCCACCCCGGTGGGACCGGTACAGGCTGCTGTGGCGGTGATCTCCACCGCCGGGAGCTCCCAGTCCAGGGAAAAGTCCAAATCCACTCCCGTAAGGGCCACGTTGTGGCACAGAGGGATCAACTCCGCCGCCCGCTTGGCCCCCATGACCCCCGCCATCTGGGCCGCCGCCAGCACGTCCCCCTTCTTCATCCCTCCGGCGGCGATGTGGTCCAGGGTCTCCCGGTTCACCCGCACCCGCCCGTAGGCCCGGGCCTCCCGGCGGGAGGCGGGCTTGTCTGAGACATCCACCATCCGGACCCGGCCCTGACGGTTGAAATGGGTCAATTCTTCCACTGCGCTATCCTCCAATCTGGTTCATGTCCCGCCCGGCCCGGGACCGCTCCCGCCAGGAGAGGTCCCCGTGCCAAGCTGGTTTCCGCGCTACGGCCTCCAGGATTTTTTCCCGTAGCTGGCCGCCCCGGAGCCCCCGGACATCCACCTCCTCACCGCTGTGGAGGCAAGGCTTTAAAAATCCGGCGGCAGTGAGCCGCAGCCGGTCGCAGCTGCCGCAGAACGCTTGGCTTAGGGGGCTGATGAGCCCTACACGCCCCCGGGCCCCCGGCAGGCGGTAGAGCCGGGCGGCGGCGCCGGAGTCCGCCAGGGGCTCCAGCTGGGGGAGTCGTTCCAGCACCGCCCCGCAGGGGAGGTAGGCTCCGGGGCCAAAGAGGTCCCCACAGGACATGGGCATGAGCTCAATAAACCGCACATCCAGGGGCTCCTGTTCTGTGAGAGCGGCCAGGGCCGGAATCTCGCCGTCGTTCCATCCGCCGATGAGCACCGTATTGAGCTTCACCGGCTCCAGGCCCGCCGACTGGGCGGCCCGGATCCCCGCCAGAGCCTCCTCCAAGGACCCGCCCCGGGTGATAGACCGGTATTTACCGGGGTCCAGGGTGTCCAGGCTGATATTCACCCGGTCCACCCCCGCCTCCCGCAGGCCAGCCGCCAGACTGGGCAGAAGGAGGCCGTTGGTGGTGAGGGCCAGCTCCTCCACGCCGTCTATAGCGGCCAGGGCCTGGCACAGGGGGAGGATGTCTGGACGCACCAGCGGCTCGCCGCCGGTAACCCGGATTTTCCGCACGCCCAGAGCCGCCGCCTCCCGGGCGATCTCCACAAGCTCCTCCATGGGCAGTCCGCCCGCTCCGCCCCCGCCCCCAGGGGGTGTGCAGTAGACGCAGCGGAGGTTGCAGCAGTCCGTTACCGATAGGCGCAGATAGCGGATCTCCCTGCCAAAAGTATCCTGCAAAGCCCCTCACTCCCTCGCCGCCGGATTCCCGCCGCTTCCAGCCTCCACTAGCCGCCTGAGCAGGTATCCGGCGGCGTAGAACGTGGTCTCAAAGTGCATGAAATCCAGGGTGTTTTTGTCCCACATGATTTTCAGCGCCGCGTCAAACTCGTCGTCCGCGTCCCAGAACTGAACCACCACAGGCAGGAAGTCAAAGAGGGGGATACGGTAGGAGACGTCCCCCACCTGCTGCTCTTCGCCGCGAAGCCGCTGGCAGGCCAGCCGCAGTGCGTTGGGGTTGTGGGCAAAGACGCAGGCCGTCTCCGGGTAGGTCCCCGTTCCCGGGGCGGCAATGTTGGCGATGCCCGGCAGGCTTGTCACGACGGCATATTCACCACTCAGGCGGCAATGTGGTTTTGAGCAGCAGAGCACGTCAAAGATGGTCATGCTCTCGTTAAACCCGGCGTGGACAGCTCCGCCAGGCTGACAGAGCTCCACCTTTCCCGAATGCCGGTCCACCCGGAACATCTCGCCGGTCAGCCGGATGAAAAGGTGGTCCGGGGTGTGCTCCAGATGGAACTTTTCTATCATCTGCTTCTGGTCGTAGCGCACAAATTCCTGCTCCATCTTATCCCGCGTAATGTCGTAATTGGATTTTTTTACCATAAACTGCCTCCTGTCAAAACCAGTGCGCTGCTTCCACCGGAAAGACACGGCGCGGCCTGCTCAGGACCGCTTTCCCCGCCGCGGATGCTTGTCTCGTTTTCCCTCCCGCAGGGGACGCCCTCCCTTTTTGGCGTCTCCCCGGCTGGAGGCCGGTCTCCTCTCCCCAGCCGGTTTTCCAGCGGATAGGGGCCGCACCAAGCAATCCTTGCCAAAGCCGATGAGGTCCTCCCGCCCCGCCCGGTGGAGAGCCTCCACCACCAGCCGCCGCAGCTCCGGCCGCTTCCACTGCAAAAGCGCCCGCTGAAGGGCCTTGTCGTGGGGGCTCTTGGCCACGTATACCGGCTCCATGGTTCGGGGGTCCAGCTCCGTGTACCACATACAGGTGGAGAGGGTGCCGGGGGTGGGGTAGAAATCCTGGACCTGCTCCGGCTGGCGGCCCGTCCGGTTCAGGAACACCGCCAAGTCCACCGCGTCGCCCAGCGTGCATCCCGGATGGCTGCTCATCAGGTAGGGTACCAGATACTGTTCCAGGCCATAGCGCTGGTTCAGCCGCTGGTATTTCTCCCGGAACCTCTCGTAGACCTCAAAATGGGGCTTGCCCATGTAGTCCAGCACCCGGGAGGAGCAGTGCTCCGGGGCCACTTTCAGCTGCCCGGAGATATGGTGCTTCACCAAGTCGGAGAAAAATTCACTATTTTTCTCGCACAGCATGTAGTCGTATCGAATGCCGCTGCGGATAAACACCTTCTTCACCCCCGGCACCGCCCGTACCTTCCGCAGAAGAGCCAGGTAGTCGGCGTGGCTGGGGTCCAGGTTCTTACAGGGGGTGGGGGCCAGGCAGGAGCGGTTTTTGCACATGCCGTTTTTCATTTG
>CATIYU010000012.1 GCA_949739085.1 uncultured Eubacteriales bacterium
CTTCAGGCCCTTCAGGCAGGCCAGCACCCCGAAACAGATCAGCGTCTGCTCCTTGCGGATAGCCGCCAGCTCGTGGTCCTGCCGCTTGTTCCGCAGCACGAACCGGTGGCACCACAGGGCCGCACCGCCAATCACCCCCAGGGCCGTCAGCAGCGCCGCCAGCTCAATCAGCATGTCCGCGCTAATGGTCACTTCCATACTTTTTCACCTCACTATTACAGTACCAGTATCCGAATATGGGTATTATCCAGCCGGTCCATCACCCGGTAGCGGGTGCGCGTATCGCTATGAAATGCAATGCCGCCCACCCCTACGGCGCACCAGCCGTTTACACGGCAGGACCCGTCATCTACAGCCACCAGCTTGCCCAGTAACCCCACCGCATCCCACTCGGGACGTTGAGAGCGGGGGACATAGCTTTCCCCGCTATTGTAGGCGGGATTGATTTTCTGCCGGCGCTCGACATGGGCGGGAAGGAGCACACCGCCATCCGGGCCTATCCGGTCAGGCACTTCCACCTCCTCCCAGACCGGACGGCCAAATACATCGGACAGATACATGCCCTGCCACTGGTCGTCATATACATCGCCCACCACAGACGGATTGCCGGAAACGATTCCGACGATGTACTCGTCCTCTGGGGTGGCGAGGCGGATTTTCTCCCCCTCCAGAGTGACAAAGCGACCTGCCCGATCCTCGCCGTCCGGATTGCCATCGGCCCACTCGAAGAGCTCCGCGTAGTCCGCGCCGGAGGCGTTGTAGTTGCCGCTGGCGTAGGTTCCCGTATCGGTGGCCCGGAAGCAATTGGCGGTAACTGCCGGGGTTGTTCTGTAAGAGCCCTTACCAATAATAAATTTATCGGTTGGCAGCGAACTAGGAATATTGGTCCATCCAATTACGGTTTGCCCGTTTGCGTTGGCGATTGTACCAGTCCCACCAGCATGAGAGCACTCACCATTTGCAACAGTAGCACTCCCTTCCGCATGGGAACACTCTCCATTTGCCTCGCACCACCCGCCTTCCGCATGCGCACCCCCGTCCCCAGCTGCCTTTGTCCATACACCTTCCGCATGACTATTTAGGCCACTCGCAACAGTGTGGTTACCCTCCGCATGGGAGAATTCATTAGAAGCTGTTGAATGACCCTCTGCGTGGCTGTTCAGTCCGCTTGCTATAGACTGAGATCCCTCTGCGTGCGAACAAATTCCAGATGCCCTCGTCAGATGCCCCTCCGCATGGGCTGCATCCCCGTCGGCTGTAGTATGAAGCCCCTCTGCATGGGAATATACTCCACTGGCAACATTCCCAACGGGACAGTCCGAGGCATCAAATGAGCGTGCCATATAAGCATTAAATATCTCCGCGCCCTCTTTGGCTGTAACCGTTTGACCTTTTTCCGGTTCGACAGTCTGCCCGGCCATGGAGCGGCCAACCCCGCTGTTTTGTGTCTTCAATTCCCGCAAAGCCGCGTCGATCTTTTCCATATTCTGGTTCTGGACGTCTACATTGTAATATTCTTCCTGGAAGGGCTGTTCCAGGTTGTAATTGGGTGTATAATTGGGCATGGTAATCCTTCCTTTTCTCTGAGAATAAAATAGTCCGCCGCTTCGTCCTCTTGACAAAACGGCGGCAGGGTCATATAATAAGCAACAGAAGGGCACTGTTACTGCGGTTAGCCCTACCAGTCAATCAAGAACGATGTCTATGCTGACTGCTCGTGCCACCGGGCAGTCAGCACGCTTTTGTGGTCAATAGGTACAGCGCCCATGCCAAGCACAGCACGAACCGCAGTACCGCGATAAATCGCCTTTTCCACATCAGCCTCACCCCCTTTCACAAGGGAGTGGCTAACCGCCTATATGTAACAGTGTCCTTCCGGCCTCTTGCGAGGCACGTTCATTATACGCGATACACTGTGCTTTGTCAAATCCTGCCGCTCCCGTTGGGGGGCGTTTTTTTCGTTATTCACCCACCTCAATCAGGCCAAAGTTCATCATGTTTGCGTTTGAAATATCGTTTGACGCCACAATGAATTTTCTCCCAGCGATCTGGATCTCCGTCTGCTGCTCAACGGTAACTGCGTTGGGGACCGGCAGATTGAAGTTCGCGGGCCGCTGAAAGACGCCCGCCAGCTGCCAGATGCCGCCAACCACCATGGGAACCAGGGGCAGCTTTCCGGGATTACTTGTTCTCAACACCTCTTTCGTATCCAAAATATGCGAAAACGCTGAAACATTCTCCGAAAAACTGTCTGCGGCCAGGCTGCCGTCTTCTTCCAGATCAACACCGTTCATGTACTCGTTGAAGTACGGGCTCACGTTGGTGTAGGTCCGGTATTTCCAGACAACCGCATCTTTCCCGTTCAGAAGATTCTTGGCCTTGGCAAAGCAGAAATTGAAAGGCTGGCCGATAGATGTTCCAGAATAGTACTTGAACCGAAGCATAAATCCGGTGTTCGGATCTCCTGAAAAAACCAGCCCAAAGGCATAGCTGCCGCCATTCGCCGCTGTTGGGATTCCGGCAAACAGCTTGCTGTACCAAGTCGCATTGTTGTATTGGCCAGTTGACAAAATGACGGCGCTTAACGGCCCACAAAAATTTGTCATCGGATAACTGCTACGGGCTGCCGGGGCAAACAAAAAGGGGACATGATATATCCATAGGAACTTGTAATCACTGCCCTCTCTCACTTCATAGACTGCGTCAACGCCGCAGTCGTTGTGCAGAAAGGCAGCGACTGTCTGGTTGACGAAATCGACCAGATTGGTATAGAGGTTTTGCTTGCTGGTTACACCCCAGCTGATATCTCGGGACGATGTAACAGCGGGGCTTTCAACCGTTCC
>CATIYU010000013.1 GCA_949739085.1 uncultured Eubacteriales bacterium
ACGCCCAGCCTGTCACGAAAATCACCATCGTACCCCACACCGAGGGGGCGCTGGGCTACACCCTCCACCTGCCGGAGGAGGAAAAGTTCCTCATGAGCAAAGAGGATATTCTTACGGAGATCCGCACCCTGCTGGCGGGCCGCTGCGCCGAGGAGCTGGTGTTCGATACCCAGACCTCCGGTGCGGCCAACGATATTGAGCGGGCCACGGAGCTGGCCCGGAATCTGGTGGCCCGCTTCGGCATGAGCGAGCGGTTCGGCATGATGGCTCTGGGCACAGTTCAGAGCCAGTATCTGGACGGCGGCTACAGCATGAACTGCGCCCAGGAGACCTTCGCCGCCGCCGACCGGGAGGTGGTATCCCTGCTCCAGCGGTGCCACGACGAGGCGAAAAAGCTTCTGGAAGAGAACCGGGAGATGCTGGACAATATCGCCGCCTACCTCTTTGAAAAGGAGACCATTACCGGCGCACAGATGATGGCGATTTTGGAGGGTCGTGACCCGGACAAGGAGGAGTACTACGGCGTGCCCGCCGCCAAGGACGGCTCCATTGAGCCCCCCGCAAAGCATATTAATATCGTCAGTGAGCCCATCCCCATGCCCGCCCAAGACGCCGGGGACCAGGAAAAACCGGAGGACGTCCCCTCGCCGGGCGGCGGCTCGGAGCAGTAGCCGCCCGGCAGGCGCGTTCCCGTCATAATGATGTTATTTTAGGAGGAAAACGACGCTATGGAGTATGTAACTTTAGGAAAAACCGGCCTTCGCATCTCGCGGACCGGCTTCGGCGGCATTCCCATCCAGCGGGTGGACGCGGCGGAGGCCGCCGCCCTGCTGGACGCTGTCCAGGCCGCTGGCATCAACTACATCGATACCGCCCGGGGCTACACAGTCAGCGAGGAGCTGATCGGCCAGGCCATCGAGGGACGGCGGGACAAGTTTGTCCTGGCCACAAAGTCCATGGCCCGGGACCGGGAAGGCATGGCGCGGGACATTGAGACCAGCCTGCGGAACCTGCGCACGGACCACATCGACCTTTATCAGATACATAATCCCACCCTCCAGCAGTTGGAGCAGGTCTGCGCCCCCGGCGGTGCGCTGGAGGCGCTGATGGAGGCAAAGGCTGCCGGGAAAATCGGTCATACCGGTCTCACCGCCCATTCCCTGGAGGTCTTTGCGCAGGCGCTGAAGCTGGACTGGGTGGAGACCATCATGTTCCCCTATAACATTGTGGAGAGCCAGGGTGAGGAGCTGATGGAGGCCGCCCGGGTCAAGGGCATTGGGTTTGTGGACATGAAGCCCCTGGCTGGCGGCGCGATTGAGGACGCTACCCTGGCGCTGCGGTATGTGGCCGCGAACCCCAATGTGACGGTGGTGATCCCCGGCATGTTCCGCCCCGAGGAGGTGGTCCAGAACGTGGCGGCGGTGTGCGGCGGCACCCCCTTCTCCCAGGAGGAGCTGGCCCGGGTGGAGCAGATCCGCAAGGAGTTGGGCTCTAATTTCTGCCGCCGCTGCAACTACTGCGCCCCCTGCACAGCGGGCATCAGCATTCCCAATGTGTTTCTCTTCCACGGCTACCTCAGCCGCTACGGCCTGGAGGGCTGGGCCCAGGAGCGGTACGCCGGGCTGTCCGCCAAGGCGGGGGCCTGTGTGGAGTGCGGGGCCTGCGAAGAGCGCTGCCCCTACCATCTTCCTATTCGGGAGATGCTGAAGCGGGCCGCTGCGGATTTTGAGAGATAAAACAGAAAAACGGTACAATTGCGTGCGGCGTCTTGTAAGAAGACGCCGCACGTGCTGTTTTCCTGTGTGTAGTCTAATCAGACTTAGAACTTTTTCCTATCATATAGTATTATGTAAATTAAGTTTCCTATACTATATAATTTTCATCAATTTTCAATTTTTCCAAAGTTATTTTAAAGTTTTTCCATATATTCTTTCTAAATTTGCAGCATAATTCTCCTCTGCTACCAGCGTGCTACCAGGCCCTTGCAGCTGGGAGAGCCTGGAAATACGTGGTTCATATCAAAAAGAGTTGACATAAATTGAAGCTCTGCTACCAAATTTCTGAAAACTGCTACCAGGAAAATTTCTCCAGCCCCGGAACGCCTTGCGCCACAGGACGTTCCGGACCTCCTCCTTCCTCCCAAAGGGGATTGGCACT
>CATIYU010000014.1 GCA_949739085.1 uncultured Eubacteriales bacterium
ACCCGGGATTCCGTGGTGCTGTTGGAACAGATCCGCACATTGGATAAGCGGCGTCTGCGGGAAAAAATGGGGCGCGTGGACAAGGAACTGATGGACAGGGTGGACGCGGCCATCGCGGTCAGCTTCGGCCTGCACAACGAGCGGTTCGTATAGTCCCGGGCAGTCCGGCGGAAAACGAGGGTCCGCGGAGGCGGAAGGTCTTCGCGGACCTGGAAAACGCGGCTACATAGGGCCGGGCATTCTGCCGCGCGCAGCGCGGAACAGGGCGGGCAAGCGAAAGCTTGTCCGTCCTGTTTGCCGTTTATTCCGCCCGAAAAACGCGAAAAAATCCTGGCCCAGCCCTTGACGCTGGGGGAAATAGTGGTAAAATAGGAGAAATAATCTACGCGTGCGAGGTGTAACAGGATGGGAAAACAAGCACAGAGAGGGCTGTCCCTGCTGCTGGCATTGGTACTGGCGCTGGGTCTGGCCAGGCCGGGACTGGCGGCGGAGTCCGCTGTGGCGGCCACGATGCAGGTGATGAAACTGGAGGGGACTGTGTCCGTCTCCAACAGCCGGGGGAAGGCGGTGCCCTCCGCCGAACGGATGCGGCTGTTTAACGGCTACAACGTGACCACTGCGGAGCGGAGCTACGCCTGGATCAGTCTGGACCAGACAAAGCTGGTCAAGGAGGACGCCTCCAGCGAAATCCAGGTCAGGAAGACCGGACGAAACCTGGATATCCTGGTCAATTCCGGCGCGCTTCTCTTCAACGTCACCGAGCCGCTGGAGGAAGACGAGACCTTGAATGTGCGCACCAGCACCATGGTGGTGGGGGTTCGGGGGACCTGCGGCTGGGTGCGGATTACCGACCAGTGGCGGGGCCAGATCTACGTCCTGGAGGGCCGGGTGGAGGTGACCGTCACGGACCCGGTGACCGGACAGGAGAAGACAGCCGCTATTTCCGCCGGTGAGACGGCGGAGTGCGTGGTCTACCCCCAGGACCGGGCGGGGGACAAATGCGACATTCTCATGGATAAATTCAGCGAAGCGGACGTGCCGGGCTTCGCCCTGGTGGACCTGGTGGAGGACGAACCGCTCTGCCGGGAGATCTATGAGTCCTCCAGCCTGGACCTGCTGCCCTGGAAGGACCAGGCCCAGAGCCGCCTGGAGGAGGACCAGGCGGCCCTGCGGGAGAAGTGGGAAGCAGCGGAACGGGAACTGGCGGAGCAGGAGAACAACATCTCCAAGGAGCCGGTTTGGGCCACGGAGACGGGAACCAGCGGCCGTCCGACAACGCCTCCCGACACCGGCGGCACAAAGCCGGTTCTGCCCGCCGGGCTGGTGATGAAGGTGACGGACGATCAGGTGATGGCGGCCCTGGAGGGGCGGTCCAGCCTCGCCGTACAGGCCAACATCGACCCCAGCGACAGCACGCCCAAGAAGAATATTCTGGAAATAGACAGCGGCCTGGCCGTCCCGGAGGGGAAGACCCTGACGCTCCAGGAGGGCGTCGGCGCGGAAATCTACCCGGGGCAAACCCTGGCTGTGGACGGCACACTGCTGGTGGGAGGCAGCCTCTCCAACAGCGGCACGGTCCGGGTGACCAGCTCCAACACCCTGCGGGTGCGGGGCGGCTTTGTCAACACCGGTACGCTGGCGGTCACCGCCACGGGCCGGGTGGTGGTGGACGGCCCCCTCACCCAGGCCGGCCGGGTCTCCCTGGAGGACGGCGCGTCGGTGCTGGCCAGGGCGTTCGCCCTGACCGCCCCCATACCGGGCTGGACGGTCTCCGAAGAGATGGATACTGACGGGTACTTCCACCTGGTGAAGGACCCCGGCGAGCCCGATGACCCGGATAACCCCGATGACCCTGACAATCCGGATGACCCTGACGACCCCGATAATCCAGATAATCCAGATGACCCCGACGACCCAGATAATCCGGATAACCCCGATGATCCGGGCGGCCCGGACGGCCCGGACAACCCGCCCCAGCGGCCGGAGGAATATCAGGTCACGCTGAACGTCACCGTGACGGACTTCGCCACCGGAGGCCCCCTCTCCGGCGCGACGGTTACGTTCTACCTGAATGACGCCGGGACGCCGCTCACAGAATCCGCGGACACGGCGGGCCTGTACACCGGGACAGCCACCGTTCCGGCGGCAGAGGCAGAGAATTGCAGCTTCACCGTGGAGGGTCCGGCAAACTACCCGGACAGCCAGTCGGTACATATTGAGCTGAACCCATACGCGGAGACCCAGACCAAGGAGTATGCGGTAGAGCTGCGCACGGCCGCTGGCTGGAAGTACGACCAGCCCACCAAGACCCTCACCGTCTGGGGGAATGGGCCTATGGAGAACTACACTGAGAGGGCGGATAGTTCATCGCCTGCACCATGGATAGAATATGCGGAAGAACTTACAACGGTTGTAATTGGAGAGGGAATCTCCAGCATTGGTGACTTTGCGTTTTGTGATTGTAGAAATCTATCAAATATAACTATCCCAAGCAGTGTAGAAAGTATTGGAATGGGTGCATTTGCCTTTTGCAGAACTTTGGAAAGTATTAAAATTCCTGACACTGTTACCAATATTGGCAAATACGCATTTGACAGTTGTAGCAATTTGTCCTCTGTCAACATACCACAAGGTATGACGGTCATTGGAGATTGTGCATTCCAAAGTTGTACTGGCCCAACTACCTTTAGCATTCCTGAAACAATTACGGGTATTGGTGATTATGCGTTCTATGGTTGCTCAGGAATAACAGAAATGGACATTCCCAATACAGTTACTAAAATTGGTAATAATGCATTTGAGCATTGCGGCCATATGTCCAGCATTAACATTCCCGCTAGTGTTACAAGCATTGGGGAAAACGTGTTTGACCATTGCATCGCCCTCAAGGACATCTACTTCGGCGGCCCCCGGGCGGACTGGGACGCCCTGAACGTCACTGTGGAGTACTACACCACGGTCCACTGCACCGATGACTGGTGGGAATACGATGCCACTACCAAGACCTTCACAGTCCACCCCTCCAGCAAAAGTGGTGTTATAGGGGACTGGGCCATCCCGCCGGGCGAGACCGCGCCCAGCAGGCCCTGGACGAAATATGCCCCAGACATGGAGACGCTTATTCTGGAGGATGGCGTCACCCGCATTGGGGCGGATGTCTTCAGCCGCTGTGATAGTCTGAAAACTGTACACATTCCAGAATCCGTCACGGAGATTGGTCAGTTTGCATTTTCCGATTGCACCAATCTGACCTCCGTCACGCTGCCCAGCCAGCTCACCTCCGTGGAGAATGGCCTGTTCTATGGATGCAGCAGTCTTACGAAGATCACCATTCCCAGCAACGTGACGGCCATCGGTCAGGAGGCGTTCTCCGGCTGCACGGCGCTGGAAACCGCCAATATCCCCAGCAACCTCACCAGTATTGGGGAGAGCGCGTTCTATGAATGTACGAATCTGGCGTCGCCGCTGGTATTCCCCTCCGGCGTGACCAGCATCGGGGACCAGACGTTCACCCGCTGCGAAAAGCTGCCCTCGGTGGCGCTGCCGGACACCCTGGAGAATATTGGTAAGTACGCCTTTAGCGGCTGTAAAAGCATGGCGGGCATCGGTCTGCCCACCGGACTCAGGGAAATTGGCATCAACGCCTTTGACGGCTGCGCCAGCCTCACGGAGGTGACCGTCCCCGGGGGCGTGGCCTACGTGGGAAGCTCCGCTTTCAATGGATGCACCGGCCTCCAGAGGATCGTTCTCTCCGAGGGCGTCCAGGAAATCGGCGGCCAGGCGTTCCGGATGTGCACCGGCGCGGAAATCATTGAAGTCCCAGATTCCGTCACAGCAATTGGGAACAGCGCGTTTGCGTACTGCCGGAACGTAAAAAATATCCACATTCCTGATGGCGTGACCAAGATTGGGTCCAATACGTTCATGTACTGCGAAAAACTGGAGAGTATTACAATCCCAGGCACTGTCACCCGTATCGAAGACTCCGCGTTCTATGGCTGCGCCGCTCTGACGGAGATTACCATTCCCACGGCTGTGCGAGAGATCGGCTCCCAGACGTTCTATGATTGCCAGAGCCTGACTACGGTCACCCTGAAGGAGGGCGTCCCCCTGATTGGGATCTATATGTTCAAGGGATGTACGTCCCTGCAAACGGTGATAATTCCCGCCAGTGTGGGAACCATCGGTACAGAAGCCTTCAGCGGCTGTACGGCGCTGTCCAGCCTTACCATCCCGGAGGGCGTGGCCACCCTGGGCCAGCTCTTGTTCGACAGCTGCACCGGCCTACGGAGTCTTACCATTCCCTCCACCGTGACTTCGATTGGCCGGTCCCTGTTCGTGCGCTGTAGCAGCACCTTGGAGGTCACGTTCAACGGGACCCAGGCGGCGTGGGCGGCGGCCATCAACGGGGAGAGATCGGGCCTCCCCGCCGGGGCCGTCATCCACTGCACGGATGGGGACATCACGGATGACCCCAATGCCACGGCCCGGTCCGCCCGGTCCGGCTCCGCCGGGTACAGCGACGTGGACGAAAACGCCTGGTACGCGGAGGCGGTGGACTACTGCCAGGAGCACGGCCTTATGGGCGGCGTCAGCCCTGCGGAGTTCTCCCCCAACGCCCCCATGACCCGGGCCATGCTGGCGGCGGTGCTGCACCGCCTGGCTGGCGGCCCGGAGACGCC
>CATIYU010000015.1 GCA_949739085.1 uncultured Eubacteriales bacterium
CTTCTTTTCCTGCGGTCTTGGCCACATTGTGCCCTTCCACATTGGCCTTCACCTCTGCCGAGCCGCTTTCGCCAATTCCTGAATTTGCTCATTTATAGTTGTATAGTATATTCTCCCTGGACTTCTTTGACATAAGCTCCTCCGTTCCCATGCGCTCCCTGAAGCCAGCCTCGGGCCGGTACCCCCACCATACCAGATTATTTCACCCGCCGCCATATGCAAAACACCGCCCGTGTTGAAAATTTCACCACGGGCGGCATTTTGTCTGAAAATCAAAGTCCAGCAGGGGCGTTTCAGAGGAACAGGGCCACCAGATTTTTCAGCATGGCCACCACGCTGTCCATCCCCTCCACGCTGACGCACTCATAGGGACCGTGGAAGTTGAAGCCGCCGGTTCCCAGGTTGGGGCAGGGCAGCCCCATGAAGCTGAGCCGCGCGCCGTCGGTGCCGCCCCGGATGGGCACGGTCACCGGCGTCAGGCCCGCCTGCTCCGCTGCCCTGCGGGCGTTCTCAATGAGGTGCATACAGTCCTTCAGCTGGCCGGACATGTTGTAATAGCTGTCCCGCAGCTGTAGCTGTATGTCCGCCTTGGGGTGGGCCGCCCGGACCGCCCGGACCGCTTCCTCCATAAGGGCCTTTTTGGCCTCAAATTTTTCCCGGTCGTGGTCCCGGATGATATAGGACATTTTGCAGGAGGCCGTGTCGCCGGAGAGCTCGTCCAGGTGGAAGAACCCCTCGTAACCCGCCGTGCGGGCGGGGACGGCCTCCGGGGGCAGCTTAGCGTTGAGCTCCATGGCGATGAGCAGGGAATTCTCCATGGTATCCTTGGCGCTGCCGGGGTGGACGGACACGCCGGTGATCTCCACCTTGGCAGAGGCGGCGTTGAAGTTCTCATATTCGATGCCGCCCTCCAGGTCCCCGTCCAGGGTGTAGGCGTACTTGGCGCCGAAGCCGGGTACGTCGAAGTGATCCGCGCCCTCGCCAATCTCCTCATCCGGGGTAAAGGCCACGCAGAGCTTGCCGTGGGGCAGGTTCTCCGCTATAAGCTCCTGGCAGAGGGTCATGATCTCCGCGATGCCCGCCTTGTCGTCGGCCCCCAGAAGGGTGGAGCCGTTGGCGGTGATGAGCGTGCGGCCCTTCATCCGCTCCAGCTCCGGGAACTGGGCGGGGCGGATGACAATGCCGCCCTCCGGCAGGACGATGTCCCCGCCGCCGTAGTTCTCGTGGAGGATGGGCTGGACGTCCCTGCCGGAGAAAGCGGGGGCGGTGTCCATGTGGGCGATGAGGCCCAAGGCGGGAGCGTCCTCGTGGCCGGGGGTGGCGGGCAGCACCGCCGTCACCACGCCGTATTGGCTGACCTGGACATCCTGGAGGCCCAGCTCTTGCAGCTCCCTCTCCAGAAGCCGGGCCAGGTCCAGCTGGCAGGCGGTGCTGGGGCTGGTTCCTGTGCCCTCGGCGGACTCGGTGTTGATTTTCACGTAGTTCAGCAGGCGTTCATAAACTCGCATGGTCGTTTTCCTCCTCAATATTCAATCCCCAGCCGGGCGGCAACGCCCCGCTCGTAGGGGTGCTTGACTTTCCGCATCTCCGTCACGTAGTCCGCCGCGTCCAGCAGGGCCTGGGACGGCTTCCGGCCCGTGAGGACAACCTCCAGGTCCGCCGGTCTTTGGCGGATGAGCGCCAGCAAGCGGTCTTCGCCGGTCATACCGGCGGCGCAGGCGTCCAGCACCTCGTCCAGCACCAGCAGGCCAAGGTCCCCCGCCCGGGCGAAGGCGGCCTCCATTAGACCGGTATAGTACGCCTCCGCCTCCGCCCGCTCCTCCGGTGAGAGGGTCCAGGTAAAGCCGAAGGTCCGGGTCTGGGGGACCGCCTCCATCCCCGCCACTTGGGTCAGGGCGGCGAACTCTGAGCTTTTGCCGTCCTTGAGGAACTGGAGCAGCAGCACCTTTTTGCCGCTGCCCGCGACCCGCAAGGCCAGACCCATGGCGGCGGTAGTCTTACCCTTGCCGTCCCCGCAGTAAATGTGAATAAGGCCAGACATAGCCATTCTCCTTTCTCTGCCGGTTCTCTACATCCAAATGGAGAATACCCGCAGAACCTTCTCCAGCGCCCGGCCCGGCAGGCTCCGCCGCTTCCACTGGTCCAGCTCCACCCGCCTGCTGCGGGCCATGACGCCCTCCAGGTCCCGAATAATGTCTCCAATCACCGGCGCGCCGTAGAACATGACGCCGCACTCGTAGTGGAGCTGGAAGCTGCGGTAGTCCATATTGATGGTGCCCACCATGGCGGTCTCCCCGTCGGCCACAAAGCTCTTGGCGTGGAGAAAGCCGGGGGTGAACTCGTAGATCTTCCCCCCGTGGCGCAGAAGCCGCTCGTAGTGGGACCGGGCCACCATATAGGTGTACTTGTGGTCCGGGACGCCCGGCAGCAGCAGGCGCACGTCTACGCCGCTTTCTGCCGCCATGCACAGGGCCCGGACCATACTGTCCTCCACCGCAAAGTAAGGCGTGGTGAGCCAGATGAAGTCGTGGGCGTTGGCGATGCACTGGAGGTACATGTCCTCGGCGGGGTTGTCCGGGTTATTGATGGGCCCGTCGGAGAAGGGCTGGCAGAAGCCGTCCGCGTCCCGCTCCTCCAGAGGGCGGTAGTAGTCTTCCTCGTTGGGCATGTGGCTGCCCAGCATCTCCCACATGTGGATGAACTGGGCCGTAAGGCCCCAGGCTCCGGGGCCGTCCAGGCGGACGCCGCCGTCCTTCCATTCGCCGAAGCGCCGGACGTAGTCCACGTACTCGTCCGCCACGTTGACGCCGCCGGTGTAGGCCAGCTGGCCGTCCACGCAGAGGATTTTCCGGTGGTCCCGGTAGTTGAAATACAGCCGGTTGACGTACTGGTGGACGGGGTTGAAGACAACCACCTCCATGCCGCTGGCCCGCATGGCCTCAATGGTCTCGTTGCTCATGCGGGTGATGTTGCCGAAGTCGTCGAAGATAATCTTGATCTCCACGCCCCGGCTAGCCCGGTCCGTGAGCACAGCCAGGAACCGGTCCCAGAGGAGGCCCTCCGCCAGGATGAAGTACTCCAGAAAGATAAACCGCTCCGCCTTGGCCATCTGGGCCAGGGCGTCCTCAAAAAACGCCGCGCCGGTGGGGAAATAGGCGGCCGCGGTGTCCCGGTACAGGAGAAAGTCCCGGCGGGAGAGGAGCTCCGAGGCCCGCCGCCAGTTGGGGAGCGCTTTGGAGAGCCGGGCCTGGTTCGCCTGGGACTGACTGCGCTGGGCGGCGGGGCAGGCAGGGGGCTTCACTGGGAGCAGATTCAGCCGCTTGCTCTGGATGTTGCCGCCCCAGAGGACATAGAGCACCAGGCCAGCCACCGGCAGGGCCACCAGCAGCAGCGTCCAGGCCAGCTTGTAGCTGGCGGAGGCGGGGCTGGACTGGATATTAATGGCCACGGCAATGGCCATCAGCTCCAGCAGGCCGAAAGCGATGGCGGAGTGGACCTGGAGAAAGGTGGTGAGCAGGATGACCGAGCCGATGTTTAAAAACAGCAGCACGGCCACCATGGCCAGACGGAGAGTGGCGGAGATGCGGCGCTCAGTGGTTTGTTTTACGGGACGCTTCACAGGGGCCTCCTTAAAAGAATTTGCTTGCCTGGAGAAGGCCAGGCGGCGCTCTCTCAGCTATTTTGCTCCAGCAGCCCGTGCTTGACGTCCCAGAGGCGCTGGGAGAGGTCCACATAGTACTTGTGGGGGTTGTCGAAGCGCTTCACCTCGTCCCAGAGGGTGTCCACCTGCTGGGCGCAGTAGGCCCGGACGGCCTCCAGGGAGGGCAGGTCGTAGACCAGCTGTCCGCCCTGGAAAATAGGCACTTGCAGCTCCTTGGCGGTGAAGTCGTAGACCTCCTTCTTCTTCCAGGTGGCCTCGGGGTCGAAGATGGTGAGGGGGGCGGAGTCGTCCACGGTCTCGTCGTGGATAGTGAGGTAGTCGGCAATGGCCTTGCCGGTGTCGTTGCCAAAAAAGCGGTAGAGCTTCTTGAAGTGGGGGGTGGTGATTTTTGTCACATTCTCGCTGATTTTTATTTTAGGGTTGATGGTCCCGTCCGGGTCCTCCACCGCCACCAGCTTGTACACGCCGCCGAACACCGGCTCGCTGCGGGCGGTGATAAGCCGCTCGCCCACGCCGAAGCAGTCGATCTTCGCCCCTTGGAGCAGCAGGTCCCGGATAAGGTTTTCGTCCAGGGAGTTGGAGGCGGAGATGGTGCAGGACTGCCAACCGGCGGCGTCCAGCATCTTGCGGGCCTCCTTGGAGAGGTAGGCGATGTCGCCGGAATCCAGACGGATGCCGCACTTGGTGATGCCCTGGGGCCGGAGGACCTCGTTAAAGGCCCGGATAGCGTCGGGCACGCCGCTTTTGAGGGTGTTGTAGGTGTCCACCAGCAGCACGGCGTTGGTGGGGTAGATTTCGCAGTAGGTCTTGAACGCCTCGTACTGGGTGGGGAACATCTGGACCCAGGAGTGGGCCATGGTCCCGGCAGCGGGTACGCCAAAGGCCTGGTCGCTGACAGCGCAGGCGGTGCCGTGGACGCCGCCGATATAGGCCGCTCTGGCCCCCACGACGGCGCCGCCCTCGCCCTGGGCCCGGCGGGAGCCGAACTCCAGCACCGTGCGGCCCCGGGCCGCCCGGACTACCCGGTTGGCCTTGGTGGCAATGAGGCTCTGGTGGTTGATGCAGAGGAGGGCATATGTCTCAATGAGCTGGGCCTGGGCCGCGTTAGCCCGGACGGTGACCAGGGGCTCGCCGGGGAAGACGGGGGTGCCCTCGGGCACAGCCCAGATGTCGCCGGTGAAGCGGAAGGTCCGCAGGTAGTCCAGAAAATCCTCCTGGAAGAGGTTTTTGCTCCGGAGGTAGGCGATGTCCTCCTCTTCAAAGTGGAAGTCCTGGATGTACGTCACCAGCTGTTCCAGCCCGGCGGCAATGGCGAAGCCGCCTCCGTCGGGCACGCGGCGGAAGAACACGTCGAAGTAGGTGATGCGGTCCTGCATCCCCTGGCGGAAATAGCCGTTGGCCATGGTCATCTCGTAGAAGTCAAAGAGCATGGCGAGGTTCAGCTTCTCCTTACGTTCCATAACTTGCATCCTCAGTTTCTTTCATGTAATGGCCGTCCTGCCGGGGCGGCGGGGGCAAGCGTCTCGCGGTCCGGGGACTGTCACTGTGCCTGGGGCATGACGGCCGGTCCGCCTACTGCCTAGTATAATCTTTTTTTCCAAATTTGCAACGTTGGAATTGACATTTCTTTCCCATTCCTCTAATATAAGAACGCCAAAGCGTACCGCGGCGGCCCATCTCTCCATGGAGGCGTATCATCATGTCCATTATTCTAGGCATCGACATCGGCGGGTCCACCACCAAAATCGTGGGGCTGGACGCCGGAGGCGAGGCCATCGCCATGCGGCGGGTCCAGGCCCAGGACCCCATCACCTCCCTCTACGGCGCAATGGGGAATTTCCTCTTTACAAACAATTTCCAGCTGGGGGACGTGTCCCGGATTGCCCTGACAGGGGTGGGCTCCTCCTATGTGGAGGGAGACATCTACGGCATCCCCACGGAGAAGGTGGAGGAGTTCACCGCCGCAGGCACCGGCGGGCTGGCCCTCAGCGGCCAGGACCGGGCCGTGGTGGTGAGCATGGGCACCGGCACCGCCTTCATCTGGGCGGAGGAGGGCGGCGGGGTGCGCCACCTGTGCGGCTCCGGCGTAGGCGGGGGAACCCTGGCGGGGCTGTGTTCCCGGCTCTGCGGCACCCGGAAGTACGCCCAGATCGTGAAGCTGGCTTCCGGCGGAGACGTGGGCCGGGTGGACTTGACCGTGGGGGACATCACCCGCAATACCCACCCCTCCCTGCCCCTGGACATCACCGCCGCCAACTTCGGCAACGTTTCCGACGACGCCACGGCGGGGGATTTTGCCGCCGGGGTGGCGAATATGGTGCTCCAGTCCATCGGGACCACGGCGGTGATGAGCTGCCGGGCCTGCGGGTGCGGCACTGCGGTGCTGACCGGCTTTATGGCCAACCTGCCCCAGGCGGCGGACTGCTTCGCCCTCTTCACCCGGCTCCACGGCATCCGGTTCATCATACCGGAGAACGCCACCTACGCCACTGCCATCGGCGCGGCGCTATATATCAAGGACCGCCCCAGGTAACGTCTGGGGCGGCCCTTTTTTAGATGATCCAGCTCCTCACCCATGGAACCCGGCGCAGAGCCAGGTACGCGGCAAGGCTCAGCAGCAGGAGCAGCGCCGACTGGGCCGGTACCGCCCATACCGGGGGCAAGACGTTGAAATCCACCACGTGCCGGTTGACCAGCAGCTGAAAAAACGGGTGGACCAGGTACACGCAGAAGGCCCCGGCGGAGAGGAACCGTACCCACCGGGGGACCGTCCGCCCAGCCATCCCCCACTGGGCCAGCCGGAACACGCCCACGGCCATCAGCACCGGGAACAGACCGAAGGCGTCAAAATAGAACTGGTCCAGGGTCCCGGCGGCGGCGCTGCGCCTCCATGTGCCGGAAAAGACCACCGCAAAGCTGGCGAGGAACAGCAGCAGCGGAGGAAGCCAGCTCCTGGGCGGATGCTGCCGGAGCCAGAAGCCCAGCAGTCCCACCCCCAGGCAGACCATGGTTTCCGGCATATGGTAGTAGTGGAGGAACCCGGCCATCCGGGAGACCGGCCAGAAGTACTGTAAAAACCGCACCACAATGCCCAAAAACAGCCATATCGCCAGAATATACCGCAACTCCGCTTCCGGGGCCCTGGCCGCCAGGCGGGTCAGGGGCAGGGCCAAGTACAGGGCGAAGACAAAGAAGAAATAATAGAGGTGGTAGTAGGTGGCGCCGTGGAGGCAGTTTTTTGCCGCCGACAATAGCTGCTCAGAGAGGGGCATGGCCCCCCAATTGCCGCATATGCGCACAAACTCATAGAAGGCAGTCCACACGCAGAGGGACAGCGCCAGCCGGGGCACATACTTGGAAAAGAGCTTTTTTAGGGGCAGGTCCCGGTCCGGGTCGTTCATCAGCGCGCCGCTGCACAGCAGGAACGCCGGTACCGCCCACCGGCCCACGCCGCCATAGAAAGCCGCCGCCAGCCAGGGCCCGCTCCCCACCTCCAGGGTAGCCAAGCTGTTGGCGCTGGTGTGGATGAGCAGCACCGCGCAGATGGCCAGGGCCTTGGTCAGATCCACCGCGCCGCTGCGGTTGGGGAGTCGTTTCTGTTCCATATAGCGCCTCCTCTGCAAAATAGGGAAAATCCGGCGGGTATACGCCTGAATTTTATAACAATATAGCACAAAGTTCTACAACTGTCAACCGGCTTTTATAAAAAGAACGCGGGGAGGCGGCTCCCCGCGTTCCGCGCCGCCAGGGCGCTCTACGCCATAGTATAGGTCTGATACGCTCTGCCGTCCATATCCTTCCAAGTGAAGGTCCGGCCCTCCAGAACCAGGCAGCTCCCCGGGCTGCCATCCTTGGGGATGGAGGTGGAACCGGGGTTGACGTACAGGAACTCCCTGCAGGGCTCACAGGCCGGGACGTGGAAGTGTCCGTTGAGCAGCACCGTGCCCCGGGCCATAGGCGGGGGGCTGTCCTTGCTCCAGAGGTGTCCATGGGTGGCGTAGAGGGAGACCCCCTCCCACTCCACCAGGGCGTAGTCCGCCAGGAGGGGAAAATCCAGCACCATCTGGTCCACCTCGCAGTCGCAGTTCCCACGGACAGCGATAATCCGCTCCTTAACGGTGTTCAGGAGCTCCGCCGTGCGCATACAGTCATAGTCCCGGGGCAGGGCGTTGCGGGGGCCGTGATAGAGCAGGTCCCCTAGCAGCAGCAGCTTCTCCGCTCCCTCCGTCTGAAAAGCGTCCAGGAGCTTGCCCGCGTAATAGGCGGACCCGTGGAGGTCCGAGGCGATCATCAGTTTCATGGGTGTATCCTCCCTGTTGTTTGGTGGGGCTAGTATACACGTTTCAGGGGGAGATTTCAACCTGGGGCGCCTTTCCCTTTACGCCTTCAGGACGAAAACGCGGGAGTCAAAATCGCGGCTGGCGCGTCCGCCGCTCCGGCACTCCCCGGCGGCGCTGTCCGCGGTGAGAAGCCCCACCGCCATCAGCTCGTCGCCAAAGTGGCTTCCGCAGCCGTCCACGGTGTAGGCCAGCGCCGGGTCCAGGCCCCGCAGCTTTACCCGGCGGCAGGGGCCGTTGGCCTCGTTGAGCGTTGTGTACCAGCCCACCAGCGCGGTCCGCTTGTCGGGGCTGACCACCATCCAGGCGGTGAAATTCCCCTCAAAGGGGGAGAGCAGCCGGTAGAACTCCCCAAACTGGAGCACCTGGCGGTACTCCTTTACAAAGGCAATCTGCCGCCGGACCTCTTCCCGCTCCTCCGCTGTGAGGCGGTTCAGGTCCAGCTCATAGCCAAACGCGCCGAAGCAAGCCACGTTGCCCCGGGTAGCCAGGGGCGTGGTGCGGTTTACCTGGTGGTTGGGGACCGCTGACACGTGGGCCCCCATGGCGCTCAGCGGGTAGCAGAAGGATGTGCCGTACTGGATTTTCAGCCGCTCCACTGCGTCGGAGCCGTCGGAGGTCCAGCCCTGGGGGGCGTAGTACAGAATTCCCGGGTCAAACCGCCCGCCGCCGGAGGCGCAGGACTCAAAGAGCACATGAGGAAAGGCCGTTGTCAGCCGCTCATAGAGCTCGTACACCCCCAGGATGTACCGGTGGCACACCTCCCCCTGCTGGTCCGGGGGCAGGGCGGCGGAATACGCCTCGGTGATAGAGCGGTTCATGTCCCACTTGACGTAGGAGACCTTGGCCTCAGAGAGAATCTTCGCCATCATGCCATAGATGCAGTCCACCACCTCTGGCCGGGAGAAATCCAGCACCATTTGATTCCGTCCCAGTGACGCCC
>CATIYU010000016.1 GCA_949739085.1 uncultured Eubacteriales bacterium
ATCAACGCCGTCCTCCGCCGGACGGAGATCCCCAACGACACCAGCAAACGCCTGACCTTTGACAAGCTGGTGATCAATCTGGACTCCTATGAGCTGATTGTGGACGGAAAGAAGATCGACACGCCCCCCAAGGAATTGGAATTGCTCTATCATCTGGCGGCCACGCCGAACCGGGTCTATACCCGCAACCAGCTCCTGGACGAGGTGTGGGGCTTTGACTACTTTGGCGACAGCCGCACAGTGGACGTCCACATCAAACGCCTGCGGGAGAAGGTGGAGGACGTCTCCGACCAGTGGGCGCTGAAGACCGTATGGGGAGTGGGCTACAAGTTTGAGGTCACCCCCAAGTAGGCCAACCAGGAAAGGCAGATCATGAGCAGATTCAAAGGCATCTACTGGCGGCAGTTTACCGTCACCGTGGGCATGGTGGCGCTGACCCTGGTCCTGCTGGGGACCTCCTTTTTCGCCCTCACTTACAGCTACATTGTGGCGGAGAAGCGGGGCGAACTGAAGGACAAGGCCGAGGTCATCGCCCAGATGGCCGTCAGCGCCTACAACAACCCAGACGTGCTGATAGGACTCCGAAGCCGGGAGCTGATGGAGATTATGGACGTGGCCCAGCGCATGAGCGACACCGATTTCCTCATATGGCTGCCCTCCGAGGGCTGCTTCATCAGCAACGACTCCAGTATCAGCAACATGGAGCTGACCCTTCCCAAGGCCATGGGGGAGCGGCTGGGAAAGGGCCAGGTCTACGCCGGGTCCAGCAAGCTGGGCATCTACGAAAAGCCCCGGTTTGTGGTGGCCATCCCGGCCCGGGGCGGGTCCGAGGGCGCGGTGGTGGGGCCCGTGCTGGCCGTGGCGGAGCCCAACGCCATGACGGAGATGTGGCGGGCCTTTCTGGGCATCTTCGGTATGACCGCCATCACCGTGCTGCTCATCGCCTTTGTGGCTACCGCCACCACCACCATGCAGCAGACCAAGCCCATCAAGGACATGGCCGCCGCCGCCCGGAATTTTGCTGAGGGCAACTTTGACGCCCGGGTCCAGGACCCCCGGCGTGACGACGAAATCGGGGAGCTCACAGAGGCGTTTAACGCCATGGCCGATTCCCTCCAGCGCACAGAGCAGCAGCGCAGGGAGTTTATCGCCAATATCTCCCACGAACTCAAGACCCCCATGACCACCATCGCTGGCTACGCCGACGGCATCCTGGACGGCGTCATCTCCCCGGAGGAGGAGCGGCAGTATCTTAGCATTATCTCCGCCGAGAGCCGCCGCCTTAGCCGCCTGGTCCGCCGGATGCTGGACGTCAGCCAGCTCCAGAGCCTGGACCTCATTAAGCAGAAGCGGCCCTTCGATCTCTCCGAGTCCATGCGCCGGGTGCTGGTGTCCATGGAGAAGAAGATTACGGACCGGGGACTGGACGTGGAGGTGGAGATCCCTGAGAACCCGGTGATGGTGCTGGGGGACAACGACCTCCTCACCCAAGTGGTCTACAACCTCCTGGAAAACGCGGCAAAATTCGCCTCCCAGGGCAGCACCCTCTTCCTGGGTCTGGAGAAGCGGGGGGAGAAGGCCCAGGTCACCGTGCGCAACACCGGCGCGACCATCCCGCCGGAGGAGCTGCCGCTGCTCTTTGAGCGGTTCCACAAGACCGACCGCTCCCGCAGCGAGGACAAGGACGGCGTGGGGTTGGGGCTGTACATTGTCCGCACCATCCTGGAGCAGCACCATGAGAAAATTACCGCCGCCAGTGAGGACGGCGTCACGACCTTCTCCTTTACCATCCAGCTGGCGGAGGAGAAGAGCTGACGGCCCCGTCCTCTGGAAAATAGACTTTTCATGCCGGGTCCGCCGCCCGGCGGCGAAAGGAGGCTCACCGTTTGGAACAACAGAAAGAGATTGTCTTTACCTACCGGCAGGAAGGCCAGGTGGAGCCCGTCGTACTGCGCTACGAACGGGACCTGCCCCAGTCCATGCAGCCGGAGACCGCCGCGCCGCCCGCCGGGCCTGGAGAGTCCCCCTGGCGCAGCGCCATCGCTCCCCCGGAGAACCAGAAAAAGGGCCGCTGGGGCGTGCGCCTCTTTGTGGGGGTGTCCCTGCTGGCGGCGCTGGTATGCCTGGGAGTTGGTATCTGGTATGTGGGCCAGTACGGCTGGGCCCTGCCGGAGAATGAGCCGCCCCCGGCCAACACCCCCGCTGACACGCCCCAGGAGGACGGCGAGCGCTACCGCTGGGACTACGACATCTCCCGGGGGGAGACCACCATCGCCCGCTATCCCGCCGGCGGAGAGGCCCGCCTGACCCTGACCCTCCCGGCGGCCCAGACGGCGTTGACCCCCGGCGCGGTCTATGATGAGGTGAATCCCTCGGTGGTGACGGTGCTGGGCGCCCAGAAGTCCTATAACAGCGTGGGCACCGGGGTCATCCTCAGCGAGGACGGCTATGTGCTCACCAATCACCACGTTATCGCCGGATGCAGCTCCTGCCAGATCTGGCTCACCGGCCCCTATGGGGAAAACATGCGCTACGGCGCGGAGCTGGTGGGCAGCGATGAGGACAAGGACCTGGCTGTGCTGAAAATCGACGGCAAAAACCTGCCAGCGGCGGAGTTCGGCGTGTCTGACGACTTGCAGATCGGGGACCCGGTGTACGCAATCGGCAACCCGCTGGGCCTGGAACTGCGCAACACCTTTACCAACGGCATTGTCTCTGCGGTGAACCGGGACGTGGAGGTGGAGGGCATCTCCATGACCCTCATCCAGACCAACGCCGCCCTCAATAACGGCAACTCCGGCGGTCCCCTGATCAACCAGTACGGCCAGGTGGTGGGCATCAACACCATCAAGATGATGAGCGACGACGATACCATTGAGGGCCTGGGCTTCGCTATTCCCAGCAGTTTGGCGGTGCGCTGGGTCAACGAGCTGATTGAGTACGGGGAACTGCTGCCCCAGCCGGTGCTGGGCATTGAGATCGACCGGGTCCCCAGAGTTCTGCCGGACGGCACCATGGCGGTGGTGCTCATCCACAACGTCACGCCGGGACTCAGCGGCGAAGCCGCCGGACTGCGGCCCGGCGATTATGTAGTGGGCTTTGCCGGGCAGGAGATCACCAGCACAGAGCAGATTCTCTCCATCCGCCGGAGCCTATTCGTCGGAGATGAGGTGGATATCCGCATCTACCGGAACGGAGAATTTTTGGACTTTGTGATGGTTATGGCGGCGGGATAGGCGGACGCCATAACCATCACAAAACATATCAGCCGCCCCCGCTTTATCAGACGATAGAGCGGGGGCGGTTTACTCCATGGATTTTCAAAATATGATATGTACCGCGCTGGGGGCTTAGTGCCGTGGGTTCTCTTTGACCATCTGGGCTGCCTGTACCACAGCAGTGCGTACATCTGTGAGGTGCTGGATGCGTAGGGTGTCCGCCTTACTGATGGCGCGCCCAGCACGGGTGGCCACATACCGGGGTGGCAGGTGGTTCAGGGCGTAGGCGGCGATATCGCTCCGGCACTGAGGGCACATGCAGCAGTCCAGACCATCCTCCATAACCTGAATGGTCTCCTCCACCATGGCCTCCATCATGTTTACATAGTTTTGCATCTCAATCCCTCCTCCTTTCTTTATACCATTTTCTGAAGAGTTTGTCAAGACTATCTCGATGAGCCTCCAGGCCCCTGGACGCTCATGATCTTGACAACCATCGGCTTCCTTTTTCGTTTCGTTTTTCCTTCCTTTTCTGCCGTCCGGTCATTGTACGGCTTATAGCCGTTCTCCGGCGGCAAACCGCATTTCGTAATACACCTTGTTGGCCCTCCCGGCAGTCTCCATGATTTCCTCAAACACGAGACGCTCCGCTAACGCTTCTTGGGTCAATCCGGTACTCAGCCGCACCTTTTGCAGGCCGTTTTTCTTGTTTTGGTACATAGAAACCGCCTCCTTGTTTGCGGAAAAATAGGTTCAGCAGGCCGGGTCCAGCTCATCCAGCCGTAAGGTGCGGCCCGCCAACCGAGCCAGAGGCGGTGAAGAGCTGATGGATGCCGGTGGTGTAGCTGTCATCCAGCTGCCCCACGTACTCGGGCTCCTCCGGCGTCAGATCTTCCCGCCAGTCCTCGCACTCCGGATCATCGCTCTCATGCTTTCAGTTCTCAAAAAGCTGCTCTCTACTGCGCTTCCGCCTGTGGGCATTTCAGCGTCATGCCCAAGACCGATACCGCCAAGCTCCTGGTGGATCAAGCGGTGTCCCAACTCCAGGCCACTTCCGCGTGTACAGGTCAGCGCTGCGATCTTCGTCACAAACCAAAGCGTTGTTTCCGTCCCAGTACACTGTGCCCCAGCCGTCCTTCAAAAGCTAATGCCGGGCGGTATATACGGATGGCAATCTCCTTCCCCGGAACTCTCTGTGCATAGATTAGTATATTCTAACTAAAAAAGCAAGTTTTTCTTGAAATGGCCTTGACAAGGTTGGTTAGCGGTGGTAAACTGAGGCTGATTTCAAGGTTAGGTTTTACTAACCGCATTGCAGGAGGAGGCGAAGGAATGATGCCGCTGACAATGGCAAAGGCAGGGGAAACCGCAACCATCCGCAAAATCTCCGGCAAGGACGAGGTGCGCCAGCATCTGGCGGAGCTGGGATTTGTGGTGGACAGCGATGTGACGGTGGTCAGCGAGATTGGAGGA
>CATIYU010000017.1 GCA_949739085.1 uncultured Eubacteriales bacterium
CTCCACATGCCGCAAAAACGCCGGGTCGGAGGTCCTCAGCCGCATCCCGTCCTCCGCCAGCAGCCAGGCCGGAAGCCCGCCCAGCTCCCACTCCGCGCAGATATAGGGGGAGGGCCGCAAAATGACGTACAGCCCCACCTCCTGGGCCAGCTGGACGAACTGGACCACGTCCGCCATGCCCTGGAAGCGGAATTTCCCCTTTTCCGGCTCATGTACGTTCCAGGGGATGTAGGTCTCCACCGTATTGCAGCCCATGGCCTTCAGCTTTTCCAGCCGGTCCCGCCAGTACGCCGGTACAATCCGGAAGTAGTGGATAGCCCCGGAGATGATCTGGAAGGGCTCGCCGTCCAGATAAAAGGCGTCTCTGATTTCAAATGACATGTGTCCCTCCTTGTGTGTCCGTCCCCTGGAAGGGGATCTCGGGCGAGAGAATTTGCAGGGTCTTGTAACGCAGGAAGTCCTCCTCCGCGCCCCCCGCGCCCACCAGCAGAAGGGGCTTATAGAGGGGCGATTGGGCGGCGGCACGCAGCTTTTCAAAGACATAGGGCACGCCGGGGGTTTCGGTCTGCCGGAGCAGGAGGCCGTCCCCCTCCAGTATCAGTTTTAAAATCCGCACGCAGGGAGTCTCCAAAAACTCCAGGCGGATATAGAACACAGGCCGTTCCTCCTCGTCGTGGGTAAAGCGGCCCAGGGCGGCCACCTGGTAGACGTCCCCCCGGAAATCCACCTGGCTGACCTGCGGCACGCCCAGTCCCACCGGGAACCGGTACAGGGCGTCCCGCTCCCGGTAGATGAGCTCCGGCAGTCCGCCCCGCACGCTCACCGCCAGACCAGTCACCCCGGCGGTGTAGTTGTTGTGGAGGGCCTGGAGCGCCATGGGCAGCAGCCCTGTGGAATTTGCCCGGAGATCCGCGGCGGCAAAACCGCGGTTGAGAAAGGGCGCCGCCCGGCTGTCCAGTGCGCCAGGGGCACTGTTATAGCAGGAGAGGCCCTTTACCGTCTCCTCCAGCTCCCGAAGGGCCTCCGGATCATCGGGGAGGACCTCCGGGAACCCGCCGCCGAAGTAGCGGCTGACGATCTCAAAGTAGCGGCTCTCCTGGAAATCGGTATCCTCCCCGGCGTTGGTGACAACGAGGACACCGCTGTCCCGGAAGCCCAGTACATTCTGCCCCAGCATCCCGTTGAAGAGGAAGGTATTCTCCTTCCGCCCCACCCAGATCTGGTAGCCGTAGTTAAAATCGCCAATGCTCTCCGGGGGCACGGCGTGGGGGGAGAGGGCGGCGTCCAGATAGGCCCCGGAGAGGAGCCGGTTCCCCCGCCAGAGCCCGCCGTCCAGCACCAGCTGGCCCAGCTTGGCCAGGTCCTCGGGCCGGATATAGAGCCCCCAGCCCCCCTTCTCAATCCCCATGGGGCATTTCTCCCAGAGCACGTCCGTGATGCCCATGGGGCCGAACAGCCCTTCCCGGAGGATTTCCATAAGGCCCTTTCCGGTCTTGCGCCGGACGATGGCGGAGAGCATATAGGTGTTGAGGCTGTTGTAGGCGAACTCGCCCCCTGGCTCGCCCTTCTGAGAGGCGCTCAGGAAGCGGCGGACCCAGTCCGTCTCCGTCAGGGCCTCCGCCTCGGTGAACTGGACGCCAGAGCGCATGGTGAGCAGGTGCCCCACTGTCAAGTCCCGCAGATGGCGGCGGACGGGCCGGGTCTCCGCCAGGAGGTCCTCCACCTTGTCATCCGGTGAGAGGAGACCGGCGTCCACCAAGAGGCCCACGGCCAGAGAGGCAACGCTCTTGCAGGCGGAGAAGGTATACTTGGGCGCGCGCAGGTCCTGAGCGCCGAAAGCGGCCTCGCAGAGTACCTGGCCCCGGCGCAGCACCAGCACATTCTGCATATATAGGCCCTTGTCCCGGGCCAGCTCCTCCAGAAATTTCCGGATGTGGCGTGAGGAGATCCCCTGGGATTCCGGCGCGGCCCTGGGGAAGGGCTGCTGGGGAGGCCGCAGGGGCAGGGGCAGCTTTTCGGCGGCGGCAGGCACAAAGGGCTCTGTAGCGGTTCTGGGGTCAAGAATGCGGGTGAGCAGCTGGAATGTGCGGCTAGCGGTGGAGAAATTCATATCTGTGCTCCTTCTTGCCGCCGGAGCGGCGCTGGAATTGTATCTGGGCAGAATCGTCCAAGCTGTGCTGGCGGCCTCTGCGGTCTGTTACATCAGGGGGGCCAGAGGCCGCAGCACCCACCCCACCAGCCGCCGGGAGAGCCGGTCCCTCCGGCAGTCCTCCACTGTGACGCGCCTGCACTGGGCCAGCGTGTCCTGGAAATCCCTTTCCACGTCCGCCACGGCGGGGCACTGGCACAGCAGCGCCGCGCACTCAAAGTGGAGGTACAGGCTGCGGTAGTCCAAGTTGATGCTGCCCACCACGGCGGTGGAACCGTCGCTGGCAAACATTTTGGCGTGGATGAACCCCGGCGTGTACTCATAGATCTCCACGCCGCCCTCCAAGAGCTCCTGGTAGTAGGAGCGGGTCACGGCGAACACCGTCCGCTTGTCCGGCTCGCCGGGGACGATAATCTTCACATCCACCCCCCGTTTGGCGGCAAAGGTCAGGGCGGTCACCATCTCGTGGTCGATAATCAGATAGGGGGTGGTGATGTGGACGTACTCCGCCGCCCGGTTGAGGATGTCCAAGTACACCATCTCCCCCACGGTCTCCCGGTGGAAGGGGCTGGTGCCGTAGGGCAGCACCCAGCCCTCCGCCTCCACCGGGCCGGAGGCGTCCAGGTACTGGAGGTAGTCCTCCTGCCGCCGTTCGTCCACATTCCACATCCGCAAAAACATCAGTGTAAAGTCCCGCACAGCCTCGCCGGTGACCAGAACGGCGGTGTCCTTCCAGTGGCCGTGGAGCTGGCGGCGGTTGATGTATTCGTCCGCCAGATTGACGCCGCCGGTAAAGGCGCAGCGGCCGTCCACCACCAGTATTTTCCGGTGGTCCCGGTTGTTGTAGTGGGTGGACACCAGGGGCCGCAGGGGGGCGTACATCTTGCAGCGGATTCCCAGGGCCTCCAGCTTCTTGGGGTAGTGGTAGGGGAGCCTGCCTGCAATGCAGGTGCCGTCGTACATCACCCGCACTTCCACACCGGCCCGGGCCTTCCGCTCCAGCACGTCCAGGATGCGGCCCCACATGTAGCCCTCCTCCACAATAAAATATTCCAAAAAGATAAACCGCTCCGCCTGCTCCAGCTGCCGGAGAGCCTCCTCCCAAAACGTCTCCCCGCTGGGCAGATACGTTACCCCGGAGTTCTCCCGGAAGGCGTGGCCCCCGAAGCGCCCCATATAGGCGGCGATGCCCGCCATGGCCGGGACTTGCTCCCTCAGCCGCCGCTGCGCCTCCGGGTCGCGGGAGGCGTATTGGGCGGTGCCGCGGTAGAGCTCCTCCAACCGGGCCCGAGCCAGCCGGTGGCCCAGCTCCAGCTCCACAAAGAGGTAGAAGGGAATGGCAAACACTGGGGCCAGCATGATCAGGATGATCCAGGTTATCTTGGCGGCGGGGTTCGCGGGCCTGTTGACCACTGTCAGCACCACCGCCACCGCCAGCAGC
>CATIYU010000018.1 GCA_949739085.1 uncultured Eubacteriales bacterium
GAGGACCTCCAGCAGCTGTGCTTTTTGCGCTTTCCTCACCATTTCACCCTCTAATGGATCTACTTCCGGGCGCTATGCGCCTGCAGTTCCCTCTGCAAATACAGTCAGTAGTATAACCTCATCTGAGATAAATTTCAAGTGGCAATTTGTATAAGTTTCCGCACTGGCCCTGCGTTTATCTCCCACGGCCCCTTCTGTATGTATCCCTTACCGTGCGGAGCCGCACCAAATCGTACTCCCGCCGGAAGGTCTCCGCCCGCAGGCCGCTCTCCTGGTAGTCAAGGAGCAGCGCCGCGCAGGCCCGGCTGTCGCTCCCCGCCTGATGGTGGTCCAGCGCAATATGGCGGTATTCGCACAGCGTGTTTAGCCGGTGGTTGGGCAGCTCCGGATAGCACCGCCGCCCCATCTGGTAGGTGCAGACATAAGGCACCGTGTCCCGCCAGTCCACGGAGTAGGCCCGCAGGCACTTGGCCAGCACAGACATGTCGAAGGGCGCGTTATGGGCCGCCAGCACCCCGCTGGAGAATAGAGCCTCAATCTTCGGCCACAGCTCGTCAAAGCTGGGCGCGTCCGCCGCCAGTTCCGGCGTAATGCCAGTCAGGCCGATGTTGAACCGGGAAAACCAGGTCTCCGGATTTACCAGCGTGGAGAGTTCCTCCACAATTTTTCCGTTTTCCACCACCGCGATGCCGATGGCGCTCATGCGGTTGTTGTCGGAGTTGGGGGTCTCCACGTCGAAGGCAATATATCTTTCCGCCATAACATCCTCCTGCACACCCTATTTTTGCAGGTCTATCCGCTCCACCTGGACCTTTCCGTCCTCTACGGTCAGCAGCGCCATGGATATGCCGCCGCCCAGCCGGGGACGGGCGCAGCTCCCTGGGTTCAGCCACAGCCGCCCCTCCAGCCGGTCCTCTGCGTACACGTGGGAGTGTCCAAACACCACCACCTGGGCGTCACCCAGGTCCCAGGGCGCGTCCTGACGGTTGTGGACAAGGAAAAATTTGACGCCGCCCAGCTCCACCGTCCGGGTTCTGGGCAGCTTTCCCGCCCAAAATCCCCAGTCGTTATTGCCCCGCACGGCGCAGACCGGCGCGATCTCTCCCAGCTCCTCCAGGATTTCTTCCCGGTCGATATCCCCGGCGTGGAGAATATAGCTGCAACCCGCCAGGGCTCTCCGCACATCGGCCCGCAGCCGCCCGTGGGTATCTGAGATGACGCCGATTTTCATTGCCATATATTTTCTCCTTAATACGGATTTTCAACCAAATTTTCTCTATTATACCGTTTTCGGGCCCTAAAGTCAACGCGGCGTTCTCTCCAATAGGAGCGCCGGACCAGGCGGCCCGGCGCTCCTGCCAGCTTCAGCGGGAATATTTGTCGATTTTCCGGCTCTCTTCGTCAGTCTCATCCAACAGCTTTCCAATGCCGAACCCCCGGAAAAGGAATTTATCAGCCGCATCCACATGTTTCCGGTTAATAAACATATGGGAGATCATATTTACAAGGCAGAGGACGGTTGGAATCAAATGATCTCTATTATGAAATGATACCCCTTCTGCTATAAACCCTCGGTTTCTCTGTGCGGAACCCTGCCGGAATCGGGCGGACCGCCCAGGCTCACGCCTCCAGCATGGCGGCAAACTCCTTCTCCGTGAGGACGGGAATCCCCAGCTCACCGGCCTTGCGGAGCTTGCTGCCCGCGTTTTCACCGGCCACTACGTAGGCGGTTTTCTTGCTGACAGACCCGCTGGCCTTGCCGCCCCGGGCCTCGATGAGGCGGGCGGCCTCCTCCCGTGTGAACCGCTCCAGCGTGCCGGTAAGAACGAAGGTCATGCCTTTGAACTGGTCTCCGGCGGCCTGTTCCGCGGCCTCCATGGACACTCCCGCCTCCTTGAGGCGGCTGATGAGGCGCTGGGACTGGGGGTTCGCCAGCCAATCCCGGATATAGGCGGCGGTGACGCCCCCCACGTCGCTGATGGCGGTGAGCTCCTCCACCGTGGCGGCGGCCAGGGCGTCGAAGCAGCCAAAGTGGGCGGCCAGCACCCGCCCCGCCTTCTGGCCCACCTGGCGGATACCCAAAGCGTACAGCAGGCGTTCCAGGCCCCGCCCCCGGCTGGCGGCAATGGCGGCGACGGCGTTCTGGGCGGATTTCTTCCCCATCCGCTCCAGGTCCGCCAGCGCCTGTTCCTCCAGGAAATAGAGGTCCGCCGGACTTTTTACCAGCCCCCGCTCGATGAGCTGGCTCATCACCGCCGGACCCATGCCGTCGATGTCCATGGCGTCCCGGCTGGCAAAGTGCGTCAGATTCCGGTGGAGCTGGGCGGGACACTCCGCCCCGGTGCAGCGGATAGCGGCTCCGTCCGGGTCCCGGGCCACCGGCGCGCCGCAGACCGGGCACGCCTCCGGTAGCCGGTAGGGCTCCGTGCCCTCGGGACGCTTCTCCCGCAGGACCTCCACCACCTCGGGGATAATCTCCCCCGCCTTCTGGAGGACCACCGTGTCTCCGACGCGGATGTCCTTCTCCGTAATAAAATCCTGGTTGTGAAGGGTGGCGTTGGTGACGGTGGTGCCCGCCAGACGCACGGGCTCCACGACCACCTTCGGGGTCAGCACCCCGGTGCGGCCCACCTGGACCACAATGTCCAGCACCTTGGAGGGCTTCCGCTCCGGCGGATATTTGTAGGCCACCGCCCACCGGGGGCACTTGGCCGTGCTCCCCACAAGGGCGCGGTCCGGAAGGGAATCCACCTTCACAACCGCCCCATCCATGTCAAAGGGCAGGTCCTCCCGGCTGTCCCCCAGCCGGAGGATCTCCACGTTCACCTCCGCCGCGCTGCCAAGCACCTTCCGCGGGATGGTCTGGAACCCCTGACTCTCCATATAGTCCAGGGTCTCGCTGTGGGAGGAGAAGGCGCGTCCCTCCGCTAGCTGGAGGTTAAACACCCGGATGTCCAGCAGCCGTTTGGCGCAGATTTTGGGGTCCAGCTGCCGCAGGGACCCGGCGGCGGCGTTGCGTGGGTTGGCGAAGGGGGCCTCCTCTCGGTCCTCCCGCTGGCGGTTGAGCTTGTGGAAGACGTTCTTGGGCATGAACACCTCCCCACGGACAATGAGCCGGGGAAGCTGTTCCGGCAGAACCATGGGGATGGACTGGATGGTGCGCAGATTTTCCGTCACGTCCTCTCCCACCCGGCCGTCGCCCCGGGTGGCGCCCTGGAAAAACACGCCATCCCGGTATTCCAGGGCCACGGAGAGGCCGTCCACCTTGGGCTCTACGCTGTACTGGACGCCCTCGATTGCCTCCTCCATCCGCTGGGCGAACTCCTCCACCTCCTGGGGAGAAAACACATCCTGCAAGCTCTCCAGCGGCACGGGGTGCTCCACCTGCTGGAAGCTCTCCAGCGCCTGGCCTCCCACCCGCTGGGTAGGGGAATCGGGGGTAATCTCCTCCGGGTGGAGGGCCTCCAATTCCTCCAGGCGGCGCAGGAGACGATCATATTCATAGTCGGGCATATCGGGGTCGTCCAGCACGTAGTAGCGGTAATTGGCTTTACTAAGGGTCTCCCGCAGAGCCCTCATTTCGTCTTGGTAGTCCATAGGCATCCTTTCTTCCCTCTGGGCGGCAGTTCCCCCGGACAGTACGAACCATCCGGGGGAACTGCTGTTTCGCTTTCAGAGGCAAAAATCATTCTTCAAAAAACAGGTCGTCGTCATAATCAGAGAACTCGGGATAACTGCCCTTGCCCCGCAGCTTGCTCCGCAGGCAGGCAGCCTCCTCGGCCAGCTTGTCCCAGCAGCCGACGATCACGCAGATGACGCCCGCCGCAGCCAGGGACAGCCCCACGATTTTCAAAACAAAACGCCATGTACTTTTCATGGTAGAACCTCCCGATTTAATACTTCCGCTTTAGTATACAGCATTCCGGCGGAAATTACAATCATTTTTTCCCAAAATACTGGCAGGTTTGAAATGGATATTCTATGGGACCCTTGCCTACGCAAGTCCCGGATGAGGAGGCCAGTAAAAAATAACAGCAGGGCCATCATGACTGACCGTTATTCTCTATCTATGCGCTATGCGCAAGATTGTGCCGCTGTGGGCTCTGACCCCAAGAAGACTTCCCCGTATTTTTTGCTATACCGCACACAGAAAGTCAAAATCTTGCAAAAATCAAGTGTTTTTACGTGTTTACACCCGCTTTGGCATCAAAATCTAACCAACAATTTTATTGAACAGAAAAAATAAAAATTATTTAAAAAATTTGATTTTACCTCTTGCATTTTTTAGAAAGTCGTGGTAGAATATAGAAGTCGTCTGAGAGGACACGCGCCGTTAGCTCAGCTGGATAGAGCGTCTGGCTACGGACCAGAAGGCCGGGGGTTCGAATCCCTCACGGCGTGCCAAAAATCCGGTGAAATCAGTTGATTTCACCGGATTTTTGTAACTTTTTAGTGTATTTTATTTTGAGACTTCGCGTTTGACCCATATTCTGACCCATACGGGGAAATGATCAGAAACTACCGGATAGCACTGGAGAGGAAACTGCTGACCGTATTGGCGGCTTTGGTCTGCATGGCGGTGGTGACATGGGCGTAGGTATCCAAGGTGAATCCTGCGGAGTAGTGGCCCAGCATGGAGGATAGGGCTTTGATGTCCACGCCGTTCTGGAGGGCCAGGACGGAGAATGTATGCCGAAGTGCGTGGAAGGGTATCTTTTCCAATCCGGCCCGTTTCAGCACTCTCTGGAGCATATGCAGGACGCTGTCCGGGGAGATCGGACCTCCGGTGGGAGATGGGAACACATACTCGCTGGTGGATCGTCGCTTCATCTGGCGGAGCAGTTCTAGCGTGTCGGTTCCTATCGCTATATTGCGATAGGAATTTTTCGTTTTCAGGGGTGCTTCTACAACTGCGCCGTTCTGGCGCAGGATTTGCCGCTGGACTCGGATAACGCCTTTGTTCAGGTCTATATCGCTCCATTTCAATCCTAGAAGTTCCCCTCGCCGCAGGCCGGTGGAGAGGTCGATGTAGTATAATTCGAATACACCGCTGCGCCGTGCTTCCTCAAAAAATGTGTCAAGGCAGTCCAGAGGAAGAATTTTCATTTCCTTCTTCTCCAACTTCGGGAGGGCGCAGCCTTTGGTGGGATTCATGGCGATGATCCGCTGCTCCACCGCACAGTTGCAGGCGGAGGAGATCATCTGGTTGATGTTGCGTACTGTCTTGACA
>CATIYU010000019.1 GCA_949739085.1 uncultured Eubacteriales bacterium
AGAGGAGGGCGGGCCGGATGCTGAAGGACATCACCCTCGGGCAGTATTTCCCCGGGGAGTCCCTGGCCCACCGGCTGGACCCCCGTACAAAACTTCTTTTAACCGTCATCTATATTGTGACGCTTTTCTGCGCCAAGTCTTTTGTATCCTATGGCGTGGTGGCGCTGCTGCTGGCGGCGGGCGTGAAGGTCTCCGGCGTGGGCCCCAGGGCGCTGGTCAGGGGGCTGAAGCCCATCCTCTTCATCGTCTGCTTCACGGCGGCGCTGAACCTCCTCTACACCCCCGGGGACGTGCTGGTGAAGCTCTGGATTTTTCAGATCACCACCCAGGGAATCTTCACCGCCTTTTTCATGGTCCTGCGGATTACCATGCTGATTATGGGCACCTTCCTCCTGACCTACACCACCAGCCCCATCGCCCTCACAGACGGCCTGGAGACCCTGCTGGGGCCGCTGAAAAAAATCCGAGCGCCCGTCCACGAGCTGGCCATGATTATGTCCATCGCCCTGCGGTTCATCCCCACGCTGATCGAGGAGACGGACAAAATCATGTCCGCCCAGAAAGCCCGGGGCGCGGACTTTGAGAGCGGAAACATTTTTCAGCGGGCAAAAGCCCTGGTGCCCATTCTGGTGCCCCTGTTCATCTCGGCTTTCCGCCGGGCGGACGAACTGGCGGTGGCCATGGAGTGCCGCTGCTACCACGGCGGCGAGGGCCGCACCAAGCTCCACGTGCTCCGCTACCAGACCCGGGACTACCTGGTGCTGCTGGCATATCTGGCGGTGCTGGCCGGTGTGCTGGCGTTGGCGGGGTTCGGGCTGTGAGGAGGGCGAAGCTCCGGCGGACCGCCGTTCTGGGGGCCTCTCTGCTGGCGGTTTGCGGCGCGGCCCTGTGGCAGTACCGGGACGTGGTGTTCGACGCCCGGCTGGCTGTGCGGGTCTATCAGGTCGAGACGGACAAGGTGGATTCCCCCCTCCGGCTGGCGGCGCTGTCAGACCTGCACAGCTGCGCCTACGGCGAAAACCAGGCGGAGCTGCTGGGAGCGCTGCGGGACCTGCGCCCCCAGCCGGACGCGGTGCTGCTGGCGGGCGACATCGTGGACGACGAACTGCCGGAGGAAAACGCCTGGAGCGCGGTCTCCCAGCTGGCGGAGGCCTACCCCTGCTTCTATGTCACCGGCAACCACGAGTGGTGGAGCGGGGAGCCGGAGCGGATTTGCCAAGAGATGGCGCGGCGCGGCGTGACCGTCCTGCGGGGGGACTGCCGCCTGCTGGCCCTGGAGAACGGGGTCCGGATCCAGATCTGCGGCATTGACGACCCGGACTTTCCCGGCAGCGGACGGCAGCTGACCCGGGCCGGAGGCCAAACCGGCGGCGGGCTCTTCTCCATCCTGCTGGCCCACCGCCCGGAGGGGATTGCAAGCTATCTGGAGTACCCCTTCGACCTCATAGTCTCCGGCCACGCCCACGGCGGGCAGTGGCGGATTCCGGGTCTGGTCAACGGCCTCTACGCCCCCAGCCAGGGGCTCTTCCCCCGGTACGCTGGCGGGCTGTACCGCCTGGGGGGGACCAGCTTTGCCGTCAGCCGGGGGCTGGCCCGGGAGAGCACCCGCGTTCCCCGGGTTTTTAACCCGCCGGAAATCGTTGTGGTGGATATTACGCCCCTATAGGCAGGAGGATACGATGCGAAATATCGCCTTGAAGCTGATGTACAACGGAGCCGCCTACCACGGCTGGCAGGTGCAGAAGACCCAGGCCACGGTGGCGGAAACCCTGGAGCAGGCCCTCGCCTCCGTGTGCGGCGGGCCCGTCAAGGTGACCGGCTGCGGCAGAACGGACGCCGGGGTCCATGCGGAGCGGTACGTAGCCAACTTCCGCACAGCGTCCAGAATCCCCTGCGAGCGGCTGCCCCTGGCGGTGAACACCCGCCTGCCGGAGGACATCGCGGTGTCCGCGGCCCTGGAGGTGCCGGAGGACTTCAACGCTATCGGCTCCTGCCGGAAGAAGGAGTATACTTACCGGATTTTCAACTCCCGGATTCACAACCCCTTTTACGTAAACCGGGCCTACTTCTACCCCAAGCTGCTGGACGAGGCGGTCATGGACCGGGCGGCCCGGGCCTTTGAGGGCACCCACGACTTCCGGGCCGTGCGCAGCGTGGGGACGGAGACCAAAACCACTGTGCGCACCATTTATTACTGCTATGTCACCAGAAACGGCGACCTTTTGGAGCTGAAGGTCTGCGCCAACGGATTTTTGTATAATATGGTACGGGCCATCACAGGCACCGTGCTCTACGCCGCCGAGGGGAAGCTCTCGCCGGAGGACATCCCCGCCATTCTGGCCAGCGGCAACCGCACCCTGGCGGGGCCCACCGTGCCGCCGGGGGGGCTGTACCTGACCAAATTGTGGTATGAGGATGGCCGGTTGAATGATGAATAAAGGGAAACGGGGCGCGCCGGAACCGGCCAAGGGCAGCTTCCTCCGGCGGCTGGGAGCGCTGCTGCTGGCGGTGTGCGCGGTGCTGGCGGTGGGGGTGGCCACCAGCATGGACAACGGCCGCTATCTGGCCGCCCTGCGCCGCTGGCTCATGTACGGCGACAGCCGGGCCACCCGGGACGTGTACACCTACGCCGCCGACCCCGGCAACCTCTACGGACTGTTGGGAAAGGACCTCCTGGTGGTGGGCAGCAACGCCGTGCGCCTGTTTCAGGACGGCGGCGCTATGTCCTACGAGCTGACGCCCCTGGGGATGGAGAGCCCCCAGCTGGCCATCGGGGCGCGGCAGGCGGCTGTCTGCGACATAGGGGGCGCCGCGCTCCACGTGCTGGACCAGAACGGCCTGGTCCGCACCCTGCGCACGGAGCGCGGGCTCTGCTACTACTCCGCCCGGCTCAACGGGAGCGACTATCTGGCGGTGACGGAGCAGAAGAGCGGCTACAAAGCCCGGGTGGCCGTCTACAACAGCGGCGGCGAAATGGTCTTTCACTTTGATTCCTATGACAACTACATCACCGACGCCATTGTGACCGAGGACTGCCGCCGGGTAGTGGCGGTGAGCCTGGGGGCCCAGGGCGGCGTCTTCGCCACCCGCTTGCTGGTGTATGACCTGGCCCGGGCGGAGCTGCTGGGCGACTACCCCATTCGGGACGGTCTGGTCCTGGAGCTCGCCAACCGCGGGAACCGGCTGGCAGCCCTCTGCGACAAGCGGCTGGCTATCCTGTCGATGGACGGGGAGACGCTGTTGGACCGGGCCTACGGGAATTTGTACCTCCAGGACTGCGCCCTGACCGGCGGGGACTTCTGCGCCCTGCTGCTGGGACGCTACCAGGCGGGGAACGTCAACACCCTCGCCACCTACAGCCTGGACGGCGAACAGATTGCCAGCCTGGAGCTGCGGGACGAGGTGCTGGACATGTCCGCGTCGGGGGACTACCTGGCGGTGCTCTACGGGGACAGCCTAGTCATCTACACCAAGGAGCTGGAGGAGCGGGCCCGGCTGAGCGAGACGGGCTACGCCGGGCAGGTGCGCATGGAGGCGGACGGCACGGCCCTGGTCATCTCCGGCGCGTCCGCCAGAAGGTTCCAGCCCTGACCTGAACAGGGCGCGCAGTCCAACCTGGAAGTTTTTCTTTCCCATGAAAAGCAGGGAAAATCGAGGGAATCCTGCCAAATTGCCATAGAAAGGGGCTGGCCTTTTATGCCGGTATCTGCTATCATAGACCTCATCATTGCGGCGGCGCTGCTGCTCTTCGCCTATCTGGGCTGGAAGCGGGGGCTGATTCGCACGCTGTCAGAGCTGCTGGTGGTGGTTCTGGCGCTATTCCTGGCCAACCAGATTGCCAATTTCGCCGCGCCGGAGGTGGTGGACCGCTATCTGCGCCCCGCCGCCCACGAGGCCGTGGAGCAGAAGGTAGCCGCCCTGGGCCCCAGCGGGCAGGCGGTCTCCCGGTCCGCCCTGGAGGGGGTGCTGGACGGCGTGCCCTTTGTGGGCGAGCGGGCCAAGGAGCTGCTGGAGGACATGGTCTTCAACGCCCAGGAGCAGGCCCTGGAGGGCGGGCGGACCCTGCTGCTGAACTACGCCCTGGATTTGGCGGACGCGGTGCTGGACGGCGTGGTCCGGAACCTGGTGCGCTCCCTCATCTTCGCCCTGTGCTTCGCGGTTTTGAACTTCCTGCTGCGGCTGGCGGTGAAGGCGCTGAATCTGACATTCTCCCTACCCGGCCTCAAGCAGCTCAACAAGGCGGGCGGAATGCTCATTGGCCTGGGCAAGGGCGTGGTCGTGGTCTGCCTGGCGGTGTGGGTTTTGAACTTAGCCGGTGTGGTAACAGAGGAGATGGTCGCACCGTCGCTGCTGCTGAAGCTGGCGGCGGGCGTGACAGGTGTTCCGGGCGGAACGGAATTCTGATACAAAAGTACGAAAATATTTCCCAAAACCAGAAAGTTTTCAGTTTGTTCATGTTAACACCCCAGCGTTCTGGTATAAAGGATACAAATACAAGGGGGGAGCTGGCGCTGTGCCAGCCGCCATGGAGGTAGAAGTTATGCAACCGACCCTGTGTACAAGATGCAAAAAACGGGTGGCCGTGGTCTTTATTTCAAAGATCGAAAAGGGCGAAACCGTCAATGAGGGCCTGTGCCTGAAGTGCGCCAAGGAGCTGGGCCTGCCCCAGGTGAACGAGATGATGCGCCGTATGGGCATTACGGACGACGACCTGGACGCCATCTCCGACGAGATGATGCAGGCGTTCGGCGGCGCGGAGACCATGGAGGGTATGATTCCCCATGAGGACGAGGAGGACAGCGGCGAGGACGGCAAAACCGCCACCTTCCCCTTCCTCAACCGCCTCTTTGGCGCAGGGGGAGGCGAGCCCGCCGCGCCCTCCAGTGGCGGCGAGTCCGGCCGGAGCCACGAGACCAAGGAGCGCAAGGGCGAAAAAGCGCCCAAGCGGAAATATCTGGACAGCTACTGCATCAACCTCACCGACCGGGCCCGGGGCGGCAAGCTGGACAGCCTTGTGGGCCGGGAGCAGGAGATTGAGCGGGTCATTCAAATCCTGAACCGCCGCCAGAAGAACAACCCCTGCCTGATCGGCGAACCCGGCGTGGGCAAAACCGCCATCGCCGAGGGCCTGGCCCAGCGGATTGCCAATGCCGACGTGCCCTTCAAGCTGCGGGACAAGGAGGTCTATCTGCTGGACCTGACCTACCTGGTGGCCGGGACCCTGTTCCGGGGCCAGTTCGAGAGCCGGATGAAGGGACTCATCGAGGAGATCCGCAAGTGCGGCA
>CATIYU010000020.1 GCA_949739085.1 uncultured Eubacteriales bacterium
CTTGCGCACATGCCAGCCGTCATCCGTGTCATACTCCTGGATGGAAACGCCCTCCAGCGGCTTCGACTCCCCGTCCGTGATGACGAACAGCCTGCCAGCCTTCTCCTCCTCGCTCAGCACCTCATACTCCGCCGCCGTCACCGCGCGGCTGGGCAGCGCTACCGAGATCTCTCCAGTCTCCGTCAGGCGCAGGCTTTCGTCCGGGGTCAGAGCGGATTGTTTGGCCGAGAGGGCGGCCTCCAAACCTGTGACAGCCCCTATGGGGTGCTGGTCCGCCGCGTCCCGGTTGCTTAGCTGCGCGTGGTCCGTGGTCCCGCCAGAACCGCCGCCTTCTGGCGGCAGGCTGCTGGAAGGACCATCAGCCGTCCCCAAAATATCCGCCACAGCGCGGGCAATCCGCTCCAGATATTCCTGAAACTCCTCTGACTCCTCACCACTCTCTCCGCCACTGAGGCTGGCTTTTACCACAGTCGTGTAGCTTCTGGACTTTACCACCACGTCCCCCACCTGGAACCGCAATTCACATCCGCCGTAGCCGGCGGCGGCGGTATCCCGGTCTGTGACATGCCAGAGCGGCAGCTCCTCTGTCTCCTCCAGCGTTACAGCGTACCGCCGCTCCTCCCACGGTCTGACCGCCTGCTTTTCTCCGCCCCACAGGGCGCCGTCCGGCGGTTTGACCAGCAGCTGAAGCGTGCCGGGTCCAAATTCCCGGGCCCACTGTACCGGCTCCTGGAACACGATTTCCCGCGCAAGGTTTTCCCCCTGCCTGCCTAAGTAGATTTTTCGCGTCTTCTCATCCACGATCACTCGCATGATGGGCCTGTCTCCTTTCTGTTTTGTCTTCACCTATGGCGCGAATATGGGGGAAGTTGTACGAAAGAGAGAAACCAACGGATAATATTTTATACCGCGCCCCCCGGCGGCTTGCCCTCCTCTTGCCAACGATTTTATCCTGTGATAAAATAAGGACACCACAGTAAAAAGAGAGGAGTTTTCCGTATGGAGAGCAATTCAGTCCCCATTCGCGGGGTCCGGAGCGGCGGCTTTTGGGCCCAGCGGCAGAAGCTGGTACGAGAGGTGGTCCTGCCCTATCAGTACGACATCCTCAACGATCTGGTCCCCGGCGCGGAACGGAGCCATGCCGTGGAAAATCTGCGCTTGGCGGCAAAGCTCCGGGCGGGCGAACCGGCGGCAGAGGAATTTTACGGCATGGTGTTTCAGGACAGCGACGTGGCCAAGTGGCTGGAGGCCGCTGCCTACTCCCTTGCGGACCACCCGGACCCGGAACTGGAGCGCCGCATTGACGAGGTGGTGGACCTCCTGGCCGCCGCCCAGCATCCGGACGGCTACCTCAACTCCTACTTCACCGTAAAGGAGCCCGGCCGCCGCTGGACCAACCTGCTGGAGGCCCATGAGCTCTACTGCGCGGGCCACCTGATGGAGGCCGCCTGCGCCTACTGGGAGGCCACGGGCAAGGACCGCTTCCTCCATATCATGGAGAAAAACGCGGACTGCATCTATGAACACTTTATGCGGGAGTGCCCCCGGGGTGTTCCCGGCCACCCGGAGGTGGAGCTGGCCCTGGTGCGGCTGTACCAAGCCAGCGGAAACGAGAAGTACCGTGAGCTGGCTCTGCACTTTGTGGACGCCCGGGGCCAGTCGCCCAACTACTTTGTAGAGGAGTGCCGGAACCGGGGCTGGTCCCTCTGGGGGGACGACGACCCTGAGCGGGTGGACACGGAGTACACCCAGAGCACCCTACCAGTCCGGGAGCAGAAGGACGCGGTAGGCCATGCGGTGCGGGCGGTGTACCTCTATACCGCCATGGCTCACCTGGCCCGGGAGACCCGGGACGGGACGCTGCGCACAGCCTGCGAGACCCTCTGGCGGAGCATCGTGGACCGCCGTTTGTACATCACCGGCGGCATCGGCTCCACCGTGCTGGGGGAGGCTTTCTCCGTGGACTACGACCTGCCCAACGCCACGGTCTACGCGGAGACCTGCGCCTCCATTGGCCTCATCTTCTTTGCCCGGCGGATGCTGGAGCTGGAGACCTGCGGCGAATACGGCGATGTGATGGAGCGGGCCCTCTACAACACCGTCCTGGCGGGCATGGAGCTCACCGGTAAGCGGTTCTTCTACGTTAACCCCCTGGAGGTGGTCCCCGGCATCTCCGGAAAAGCCCCCACCCAGCGCCACGACCGCCCCCAGCGGCCCCAGTGGTACGCCTGCGCCTGCTGTCCGCCCAACGTGGCCCGGCTACTGTCCTCCATCGGCTGCTACGCCTACAGCGCCGGAGAAAACACCTTCTTTGTCCACCTCTACCTGGACGGCGCGGTGGATACAGGCTTGGGCTACCGCCTCTCCTGCGAGACCGCATACCCCGTGGATGGCCAGATTGCCTACACCTTCCACGGGGAGGCGGAAACCACCCTGGCCATCCGGATTCCAGCCTGGAGCTGCCAAAGCGGGCTGGCGGTAAACGGCGAAAACGTGGATCTGGCCGCCTCTCTGCGGGACGGCTACGCCTACATCACCCGGCGGTTCCGGGATGGGGACCAAATTCTCCTCACCCTGGACATGACCCCCCGGAAGATCTACGCCTCTACCCGGGTCCCGGCGGACACCGGCTGCGCTGCGGTCCAGCGGGGCCCCCTGGTCTACTGCGCCGAGGGCGTGGACAACGGCGGCGACGTCCTCTCCCTCTCCCTGGACCAGGAGGGCGGCCTGCGGGCGGATCCCTATGACGGCTCCCTGCTGGGCGGCGTGGTCCCCGTCACCGCCCAGGGCTGGCGGACGGAGGCCATAGAGGGCCTCTACAGCAATCAGCGCCCCCGGCGGGAACCGGCGGACATTCGGATGATTCCCTACTACGCCTGGGCCAACCGGGGTCTTACACAGATGCGGGTCTGGCTTCCGGAGTCCTAAAAAGGAAGAAATAGGGTTCAGCCCATAAAGAAGGGACAGGACGTAAAACGTCCTGTCCCTTTTATCGGGCATACTTTTTTAACTTACTTCGCCACGTTCTCGCAGAAGTTCATGAGAGCAATGGCCACCTCGGCGCGGGTGGCGTTCTCCCGGGGCTCCAGAGCGCCGCTGTCGCGGGCCTCCAGAACACCGGCCGCCACCGCCCAGGCCACCGCCTCAGCCGCGTAGTCGTGGACATCCGCAATGTCGGTGCAGGCCGCAGCGGCCTCGCCGTCGTTCTCCACGCTGTACTCCTTGTACTGGGCGTAACGGTAGAGCATAGCGGCAAGCTGCTCACGGGTGACCTCGTTCAGGGGGAGGAAGGTGCCGTCGGCGTAACCGCCCACGATCTCCTTGGACGCGGCCCAGTTCACGGGACCGGCGAACCATCTCTCATCTCCCACGTCGCTGAAAACGCCCTGGGGAACATCGGGCTTGCCCTCCATGTTGTAGAGGATCTGGGCCACCATGGCGCGGTTCAGGGAGCTTTCCGGCTCAAAGCCGTCGTTGGTGCCGTTCATGAGGCCGTTCTCGTACACATAGGCCACGGCGTCATAGTAGGCGGCGTCCGCTTTCACGTCGGCAAAGGGCAGGCCGGATTCGGTGCTGCCAGAGCCGTCCGCCTTCACCGGGCGGATGCAGTAGTTATCGTCGAACAGGCTGTCGTCGCCGGGCTTATCCTTCAGCCGGATAACGCGCCACTGGCTGCTGTAGGAGGGATCTTCCTCGTACTCCACCAGCAGCACCGCAGTGCCGTCGGCGGGCAGAGTGTTGTTCTCCAGGCCCACCGCCATGCCGGACACCTTGTTCACGATCTGGCAGAAGTAGCCCTTGGTCTGCACCAGCTTCCACAGCTGGGCGTCGTTCTCCTCGTCCAGGGGCGCGGCCACCACGGGGGTGCCCGCCTCGGTACCGCCATCCTGCGGCATCAGGCACATCAGCTTCTCCGGGTCATCCAGATATTTGGCGGTGAAGCGGTAGTAGCCGTCCTCCGTCTGGGTGACCTTCCAGCTCATGGAGTCAAAGTTATAGTCATAGTCGGAGTTGGAGTAATCCCACCAAGTGGTGAGCTTCCAGCCGTTCTCGTACTGCTCGTCGTTGTCCCAGCCGTACTGGACGCCGTTGGTGCCCAGGTAGCTGTAGAGCTTGAAGTAGTGCTCCTCCAGGTCGTAGTCCTCGGCGGGCAGGTTTGCCTCGTAGGGGTCCACGGGGTCCTGGATCTCCGGCACGTCGGGGGCGGTGTCAACCACCACGTCGTCCGTCCAGGCGTCGTAATCCCAGCACTCCTCGGGCAGCAGATCCATGGGATAGATGCTGGCGAAGAACTCATAGGCCTGGGGATCGTAGATCTTCAGCTCTTCCTTGGTGTTGACATTGGTGCCGTTGCCGTTGCCGTTATCGGTGTTGAACCAGATGCCGGTCAGGCAGGCGAAGAACTCCTCGGCGTTGGAGTTGGCGTATTCAAAAGAAGACCAGATGCCGGTGAGCTTGGCGTTGATGTAGGCGTCCTCGTAGGCGCGGATCGCGTCGTGATCCGGGGCCACAGCGTAGTACTTAAAGGCGTGGCCAAACTCGTGGATCAGCACGTTATCCTGGAGCATACGGCCCAGGTAGAAGCCGCAGAAGCGGCCGCCCAGACCGTCAGCGGGGGCGCTGCCGGGGGCGATGCTGGCCCGGAACTCCGGCAGATACCAGACGTTCTCGTTCATACCGGCGATACCGATGGTCACACCGGCGTCCCGCATGTTCTTGGCCATATCCTCTCTGGCGGAGAGCATGAAATCGACGGTCTTCGCGGTCTGCTCCAGGTAGGCCATATCCACCGTACTGTCGCTCTTGATGACGATGCCCTCCTCGGAGGTGATGATCTGGGTGTAGAAGGCGTCATAACCAAAGCTCTCGGATGCCTCCTCGGGGCTCACTTCCCACTTGGTGGCGATGTCGTCCTCGCCGTCGTTAACGATGGCCAGGGTCAGCTTGGCGTTCTCGGGGTCCTCCAGGCCGTCCTTCAGGTTCAGCTGAAGGTTCGTCATGTAGTCGCCCTTACCGTCGTAGTAGTTGGTGGTGCCCCACTCCTCCTCGTCCACGGTGTGGCCGTTGACGGTGACGGTGTAGTTGGAAACCAGCTCGCTGTTGACCACGGGCAGGGTCCACATGATCTCAATGTAGTTCTCCTCAATGAGGCGGACGGACTTGATCTCCGGCTTGGTCTCATCCTTTGTGGGCTGGGGATCCTCAGTGATTTCCACGCCCTGGAGTACGCTCTCGTTGTCCGTCAGGCAGACCACGCTCCACTGGCAACTGGTCTCGGGCTCGGCGGACCACTCGTAGAGGGCGATATGCACGCCGTTGGCGGGCTCAGCGCCGTCCTCCAGGCCCAGCACCAAGCCGGTCTCCCGGTGGATGATCTGGCAGTAGGTGTCGTCCACCTTGCCAAACTTCCACATCTGGGCTACGTTGCCCTCCTGGTAGGGGGCCAGGGCCACCCGGGTGCCCGGGGTGATGCCGTTGCCCATGGGGGTAATCGCCTGGCCGTCGCTTCTGTTGGTCACAACAAACCAGCCGTCGTCCACGGGGGTCAGCTTCCAGTTGAGGCGTTCCCAGCTGGGGTTCGTGGGGTCGCTAGAGTAGTCGGACCACAGGCCGCACTCATACCAGTCGATCTGGAACTTGCCGGAGTGCTCCAGCAGCTTGAAATACTCGGTGCCAAAGTCGAACTCGTCCTCCGCCATGAACGCTACGCCGGTCAGCCCGTTCAGGACCATCACCAGCGCCAGCAGCAGAGCCAAGGTCTTGTGCCTGAGATGCTTCATAATTTTCTCTTCCTTTCACAAATGTTATTTTAAGGAACCTCGCCGGGACGCCTACTCTCTCAGCCTCCTCTCTCCCGCGGCAGGGACCCTCAGCAGCCGCCGAAGTCCTGCTCCGTGCGCTCAATAATCTCGTCCTGGAGCGGTTTATCCAGGTTGCGGAAGTAGTCGCTGTAGCCCGCCACGCGGACAATCAGATCCCGATACTCCTCCGGATTCTTCTGTGCCTCCAGGAGGGTCTCTTTGCTGACTACGTTGAACTGGATGTGGTGTCCATCCATGTCAAAATAGGTGCGGATGAGGTTGGCCATGTTGTCCAGGCCCTGCTCCCCGGCCACAACGGCGGGTGTGAACTTCTGGTTCAGCAGGGTGCCGCCGGTTTTCAGGTGGTCCATCTTGGCGCAGGACTTGATAACGGCGGTGGGGCCGTTGGTGTCCGCGCCCTTCTCCGGGGAGATGCCCTCGCTCACCGGCTTATGGGCCAGACGGCCATTGGGGCTGGCGATCATCACATCGCCGAAATAGACGTGGCAGGTAGTGGGGAGCATATCCACCCGGTACGCGCCGCCCCGCATATTGGGCCTTGCGCTGACGTTGTCCACGAAGTAGTTGAAAACCTTCTTCATGAGGCCGTCGGCATAATCGTCGTCGTTGCCGTACTTAGGCGTCTTATCCCGGACCAGGTGGAGAATTCTCTCGTGGCCCTCGAAGTTGGCCTTCATGGCCTCCAGCAGCTCCTCCATGGAGAAGTTCTGGTTATCGTAGACATTGTACTTCACCGCAGAGAGGCAGTCGGCAATGGTGCCGGTGCCCACGCCCTGGATGACGCTGGTGTTATAGCGCGCGCCTCCGGCGTTGTAGTCCCTGCCCTGGGCGATGCAGTCGTTGGTGAGGATGGAGAGGAACGGCACGGGCATGTACTTGGCGTACAGGGCCTCAATGACATTGGACCCCCTCACCTTGATATCCAGGAAGTAGTTGATCTGGGTGGTATACGCCTCCCATAGCTGGTCGAAAGTCTTGAAGTCCTTGGCCTCGCCGGTGCGGGGGCCCAGCTGCTTGCCGGTGACCTGGTCCACGCCGTTGAAGAGGGTCAGCTCAAAGACCTTGGGCAGGTTGAAGTATCCCTGGAGAATATACGCCTCGTTGCCGAAGGCCCCGGTCTCCACGCAGCCGGAGCAGCCGCCCTTCCGGGCGTCCTCCAGACTCTTGCCGGCGTTCATGAGCTCCTGAATAATGGCCTCGGTGTTGTAGAACGCGGGCTGACCCCAGCCCTTGCTGGCCACCTCGCAGGCCCGCTTAAGGAACTTCCGGGGGTTCTTGCGGCTGATCTGCACATTGGAGTTGGGCTGCACCAGCTGCATCTCGTCCATGCAGTCGAGAATGATGTAGGACACCTCATTGACGCCGTCCTCGCCCTCGGGGGTGACGCCGCCGGTGTTGATGTTGGCAAAATCGGTGTAGGTGCTGCTCTCCTTCAGCGTGATGCCCACCTTTGGGGGAGCGGGCTGGTTGTAGAACTTCACCCACAGGCACTCCATCAGCTCCAGAGCCTGATCCCGGGTGAGGATGCCCGCCTCGGTGTCCCGCTCATAGAAGGGGGCCAGGTGCTGGTCAAAGTGACCGGGGGAATAGGCGTCCCAGGGATTCAGCTCGGTGGTCACCGCCAGATGGGAACCAGTAGGTCTGAATGGCCTGGTAGAAGGTCTCGGGCTTGTGGGCGGGCACCACGTCGCAGTTGGCGGCAATCTGGAGCAGCTCCTTTTTCCGCTGTTCGTCCGTACACTGAGCGGCCAGCTCCCGGGCCAGCTCTCCGTAGCGCTTGCCGAGGATCATAATTGCGTCGCAGGCAATATACATGGCGTTGAGCTGGTCCCGCCGGTTGAGGGCTTCGGGGTCGGTCTGGTAGTCCAGCTTGGCCAGGGCCTCCTTGATATCGTTCTGATAGTCCAGGTAGCCCTTCTCATAGAGCTTGACGGACCCCACGGTGTGGCCGGGTCCCCGCTGCTCCATAAACTCGGTAAAGACGCCCGCCGCGTAGGCCTCCCGCCACTCCTCCGTCATGCTGCCCAGAATCTTCTGGCGCATGGAGCGGCCCTCCCAGTAGGGGATAATCTTCTCCTCCTGGATTTTCAGGTCCTCCTCTGTGACGGTGAAGTTGACCACATCCCGGCCATGCATGTTGTGCATATCCTCCAGGGTGTGGCAGCACAGCTCCGGGAACGTAGGGGCGGACTGGGGGTGGTCCCCCTTCTCCCCCACGATGAGCTCGCCGTCGCCTATGTAGAGCTTCTTGTGGGAAAAGATGTGCTTAAGGGTCAGGGCCCGCAGCTCCGGGATAGACACCTTTCCCTCGTACATCTGATAGGCCTCCGTCTCCAGGACGGCCCGCTCAATGTAGATGTGGGGCTGGGTCTCCACGCTCAGCTTCCGGAGCCTCCTCACGCGGTCGTTCATGCCGCGCTCTTGCCTTCCTGCCATTTCATTAACCTCCTATATGAATATTTAGAAAGCCATTTTGCCTGAACGCCTCCGCCGCCTGTTCCAGCCACTGCTGGCTGGGCGGGGCCATGTTATCCCCGCTGTACTGCCGGTCCAGCTTCCCGTACTTCCCGCCGCCGGTACTGTGGTATTTCAGCAGGTTGACGCGGCAAACCTTAATCCGGTTCTCCCGCAGGAACGTGATGACGGCGTCAATATGCTGGTCTGTGGCGTTGACGCCCTCAATAAGGGGCAGGCGGATGTTAATTTTCCCGCCGTCCGCGCTGAGGCGCTTCAGATTCTCCAGAATCAGCCAGTTGTCCACGCCGGTATAGGTCCTGTGCTCCTCCGGGTCCATAAGCTTGATATCGTACAGGAATATATCCGTATAGGGGAGAACCCGCCGGATGTGGTCATAGGGCACGTGGCCGCAGGTGTCGAAATTGACGCTGAAGCCCTTTTGGTACAGCCGCCGGGCCAGCTCCTCCATGTAATCCATGTCCTGGGCCAGGGATTCTCCGCCGGAGAGGGTGACCCCTCCGCCGGACTGGTCATAGAACATGCGGTCCTTTTCCAGCTCCCGCACCAGGTCCCGGATCTCGTACTCCCGTCCCGCCAGCTCCCGGGCGTTCAGCAGGCAGGCGTCCAGGCAGACGCCGCACCCGGCGCAGAGGTCCCGGTTCAGACTCACCGCCCCAGCCCCATAGACCACCGCCTGCTGGAGGCAGGCCGCCGCACAGGCTCCGCAGCCTGCGCAGCGGTCCGCGTGGTACATGAGCTCCCGGCGGTAGCGCTGGCTCTCCGGATTGTGGCACCAGAGGCAGGCGAGGGGGCAGCCCTTGAAGAAAACGGTGGTGCGAATGCCCTCGCCGTCGTGAATAGAGTACTTCTGAATATTAAACACCAAAGGCTTGCTCATGGCGAACGCTCCTTAAGGGGATTTCATTTCAATGAACTTCTCGTCTATCTATTTTACTGCAATCCTGCCAATTGTCAACAACTAAAATGAAATTTTTCCCTATTGTTTACAGCGTTTTAACGATTTCTCGCTTAAGAGCGCCTAGGCGTTTTCATATTCATGAAATTACCTGTTTCGCACTACCCGCACCGTTCCGCCGCCCAGGGCCGTGACGGTAATCCCGTCCCGGCTGGCGGACTGGCCCTCCCGTAGGAGGCCGTCCGGCTCGGAACGGCTGAGCCGCAGATATTTCTCCTCCTCCGGCGGAATCACGGTGAGGCAGCCCATGCCGCCGTCAATGGTGGCGTCCAGGCGGTAGAAGAGGAGGCCCTCCTCCGGCAGCGCGCTGTCCAGCCCCAGGGGCTTGCGGTACTCCACTGCGTACCCGTGGTAGCGGTCCAGGGGGATCATCACCAGCTTCAGCCCCTCCGCCGTCTCTACCGGCGTCAGGTTGAATTCGCCGTCCTGGGCGGCGCGGGCTACCTGCTCATCGTCAATCCAGCCCAGCCGCCACTTGCTGTACGCCAGATAGTCCGGGGCCAGGCCCTCAATCCAGCCCATCAGGTCCCAGGTGCCGATGTGGGAGAAGCCGTCCACAGCCCCCTCCGTCACCTTATAGGTATATAGATCGGGCAGGCCCAGAATATGTCCATTTTCGTGGGCAAACAGCTTGCCCTTCCGGTGGTACATGTCCGCGCCGAAGGTCACCACCAGCCCCACCTTTCCGGAGGCGCAGGAGACCGGCTCGCCCTTGCTCACCATGGTGGGAGAGTAGGGCACCGCGCTGCCGTGGGCCGGGACAATGTACAGGATGTCGTATTGGGAGTAGTCCACCACCCCGCAGGAGACGTCCATAGCGTCCTGGATGTACGCCCCGTGGGTCTCCCGGGTAGCGCCCCGCTCCAGGTGGTAGTCCCCGTCGTTCTTGGGCATTGTGAACCACTGGTCAAAGAGCTCCACCTCCAGGTCCAGCTTGCCGTAGGAGATCTGCCGGAACACCTCCAGGCCGTCCCGGGCCAACAGGTCGTAGTAGAAGGCGGGCTCCGGGTGCTGGGAGTCCGGCCCCTTCAGGTTGGGGAAATCCACGCAGATAAAGGCGGCCTTCAGCTTGGAGCGGCTGTCGGCGGCCATGCGGTGGTCGATGGCAAAGCCGGAGTTCAGGTCCTCCACCGGCGAACCCAGCCGCATACCCTTGTCCTTCTCCAGAAGACTGGAGAAGCTGTGGAAATACCGCTCCCGCTCCTCCGGGGAGAGCTTCAGCAGGGACTCGAAGTTCTCCACGCTGATGTACCCCGTTGAGAACAGCAGCTCCGTGTAGTCCCACTTCGAGAAGCCGTACTCCTTTTCCCAGCCGGTCAGCTTCTTCATGCCGTAGTAGTAGCAGGTGAAGTAGCCCGGCATATTCTGGTGGGCCTGGACCTGCTTGCGTGCGGTGCCGTGGTCAAAGCCCAGCTCCTCCTGGTAGATCTTAATGACCTCCTCCAGGGACGCCCCGTGGTAGAACATCATCAAATCCACATAGATGCGCACAGACGCGTGGTGCCTGCGGTACGCCACAAACAGCGGGAAGAACGGGTCCTCCGCAAAGAGAAACTCAAAGGCCCGCTCCGTGCGCAGGCAGGTGCCCTCCAGCACCGGGATCTGCTTGGCCCCCAGCTTCACGGTCTCCGGGGTCTCGGCCATGGCGGTGCGCACATACTGGACGTGGTGGCCGGGGTAGGCCTCGTGGAGGGCGTTGAGCTTAATCCATCCGTCGGTAATGTTCTGGTAGTTGTACTGATTGAGGAACATCTGACCCCGGTAGGGCTGGAGGCTGAAATCGCCGCCCTCATAGCCGCCCCAGGGGTAGGAATCCTTGTAGCAGTCTGCCAGGGGGACGCACTTGCAGACCTCGTCGTCCGGCAGGCGCACGTACTCGTGGGCGATGGCCCGGGTGCGCTTAAGGTACTTCTCCGCCCGGTGGAACATCTCCTCCGGACTGTCGCAGGGTCCGGCGTAGCGGAAGAGGATGTCGTTGACCTCCACCATGGTCTTGGGGTCGTTCTCCGGGATGTCCAGCTTCCGGGCGATCTGGAACACCTCCGCCCGGGTCTTCTCAATCTCCTCCTTGTGCCACGCCAAGAGTTCATCCAGGGATACGCCCAGCTTTTTCTTCAGCAAGACCCGGTACTCCTCCGGGTCCATCTTGACGGTAATGCTCAGATCGTCCTTTTCCAGCTCGGCCTGGGTCACCTCTTCGCTGGAGAGCTCTCCCGCCATGGACTCCAGGAGGCGGCAATACCGGTCCATCGCCTCGCCCAACCTCCGGCGCTGGTCGATCGAGAAGGAGGGGAAGAACGTCTCCAGCCGCTGGCGGTCGGCCTCCACGGCCAGCTTTGTCCGGAGCAGTCCGCTGGCGGTCCCGGTCAGGTCGCCGCCCCCGGCCTTGGCCAGCGCCAGGAGGCGGTCCCGGTTCTCCTCCAGCAGCGCCACATGATTCACCAGGGACCGGCAGCGCTCCTCGTCAAACCGCCGGTCGCCCCGGGAGATGTGCTGGAAGCTGTAGGGGAAGCCCATATAGACCCCCATCGGATACCGGGGAGCTTCCTCCAAGGCGTACTCCAGGGAGTCCAAAAAGTCCTTCAAATGGGCTTTTATCAGAGCGTACACGCCGTCGGGCGCCTCCAGGGCCTCCACCTGGTCCCGCAGGCTCCGCCAGGTCTCCCACGCTTTGTCCATGTTCTCCTTGTCCGGGACAAAGAGTTCCTTTTCATACCCATTCGGGCCCTGGATGTGGTAGGATAGCATAGCGCAGTCCCGGTCCAGCTCCCGGTACCGCATTGTCAGTTCTGGCTGTTCCATCAAAAAACCTCCTTAAAAACGGCCCGGAAAGCTCTCCGGGCCGCTAATCTGCTGTGCTGTATCCCGGCAAACGCCCGCCGCGCCCTTAGGACACGTTCTTGGCGTACCGCTCCATCTCTTGGTCCGAGAGATAGACTTGGTGGTTCTCGTTAACCCGCTGCATGGTGGGCTGCTCCTGGGGGTAGTTGTGGACCGACGGGTCGTAGGTCACATACCCGCGCCACTTCTCGTACCCGGGGTCCGGGACGGGAATGGCGGACAGCAGCGCACGGGTGTAGGGGTGGATCGGATTGGCGTAGATCTCGCTGGGCAGTCCCTCTTCCACCAGCTTGCCCTTGTTCATAACGCCTACGTAGTCGGAGAAGTACTTCACCACGGAGAGGTCGTGGGCGATGAACAGGATGGTGAGCCCCAGCTCTTTTTTCAGGTCGTTGAGCAGGTTCAGCACCTGGGCCTGAATGGACACGTCCAGGGCGGAGACCGGCTCGTCGGCGATAATCAGGCTGGGCTTAGAGGCCAGCGTCCGGGCGATACCGATGCGCTGGCGCTGGCCGCCGGAGAACTCGTGGGGATAGCGGCTAAGATGGTCCTCGCTGAGCCCCACCAGCTTAATCATCTCCAGAGCCCGGGCGTACAGCTCATCCTCATTGGCGACCACCTTGTTAATCAGCAGTCCTTCGCCGATGATCTCCTTGATGGTCATACGGGGGTTCAGGGAGGAGATGGGGTCCTGGAAAATCATCTGGATTCCCTGGTGGACCACCTTCTTATCCTCCGGGCTCAGCTTGCCGGAGATGAGTTTGCCGTTGAAGTAGACCTCGCCTCCGGTCGGCTTGTAAAGGCGGATAATGGTCCGGCCTGTGGTGGTCTTGCCGCAGCCGGACTCGCCCACCAGGCCGTAGGTCTGTCCGCGGGGGATTTTAAAACTGACGTCGTCCACCGCCTTGACCACGACCTTGCTCCGGCCAACGCCGCTTTTGAAGTGCTGCTGTAGGTGCCGGACATCCAGCACAATGTCCCTATCTTTTTCTTGGTTAGCCACGGGCCATTTCCTCCTTCCGCTTCAAGCTGTTGGCGATCCGGCGCTCCAGCACCTTGGGCCGCTCCACCTTGGGGGCGGAGGGGTGCAGCATCCAGGTCGCCGCGTAGTGGGTGTCGCTCACCTTGAACATGGGAGGCTCCTTCTCCTGGTCAATCTTCAGGGCCCAGGGGTTCCGCTCGGCGAAAGCGTCGCCCTCCGGCGGGCAGAGCATGTTGGGCGGCGTGCCGTGAAGGGCGCTCAGTTCGTCGCCGGGCTCCAGGTCCATGTCCGGCATGGAGGCCATCAGGCTCCAGGTGTAGGGGTGCTGGGGGTCGTAGAAGATGTCCTCCGCGGTGCCGTACTCCACGATTTTCCCGGCGTACATCACCGCCACCCGGTCCGCCACGTGGGCCACAACGCCCAGATCGTGGGTGATGAAGATGGTGGAGACGCCGCTGCGCTTCTGCATCTCTCCAATCAGGGAGAGTACCTGGGCCTGGATGGTGACGTCCAGGGCCGTGGTAGGCTCGTCGCAGATGAGGATTTTCGGGTTGGAGGCCAGGGCGATCGCAATAACGATGCGCTGGCGCATACCGCCGGAGAAGTGGAAGGGGTACTGGTTGTACCGCTGCTCCGGCTCCGGAATTCCCACCGCGCCCATGAGCTCAATGCTGCGCTTTTTGGCCTCCGCCTTGGGCATCTTGTGGAGGATAGTAAAAATTTCGGAAATTTGCTTGCCCACCTTCTTGATGGGGTTGAGGGAGCTGAGGGGGTCCTGGAAGATCATGGCGATCTCCCGTCCCCGGATCTTCTCCCAGTCCTTTTCTTTTGCTTTCAGCAGGTCCTGGCCATTGTACATGGCCGTACCCTTCTCAATGGCGGCCGTGGGGCCCAAGAGACCCATCAGCGTTTTGACGGTAACGGACTTTCCGGAGCCGGACTCGCCCACGATGGCCAGCGTCTCGCCCCGGTAGAGGTCGAAGCTGCTGCTACGGACCGCCTGCACGTTGCCCGCGTAAGTGTGAAATGTGACAGTCAAATCCTTGACTTCCAGAATCTTATCCTTTTCCCCGCTCATCGGCAATGGCACATCCTTTCTTTGATTTGGTTCATGGCGCTCACTGCCTGAGCGACGGGTTGAAGGCATCACGCAGGCCGTTGCCCAGCAGGTTGAAGGCCAGCATCAGCAGGACGATGATTACGCCCGGGAAGACCAGCTGGCTGGGGTAATCCAGCAGCACCTTCTGGCCGTCGCTCAGCAGCATGCCGATGGAGGGGTTGGGCGCCTGCACGCCCAGGCCCAGGTAGCTCAGCCCCGCCTCTTGGAACACCACGCTGGGCACCGACAGGGCGCACCCGGTAATAATGGTGCCCACCGCGTTGGGCAGAATATGGCGGAACATCAACCGTAGGTCGCTGGCGCCCATGGTCCGGGAGGCCAGCACGTACTCACGGCCCTTGTAGCGGTAGAACTGCATACGCACGGAGTTGGCGTTGCCCATCCACCCGGTCAGGCAGAAGACCAGCACCAGGGGCAGTATGCCGGAGCCGAACATCATAATCAGCAGAATGGTCAAGGGCAGGGACGGAATGTTCCACACCACGTCCATCAGACGCTGGATGATAAGGTCAATCCAGCCGCCGTAGTATCCGCAGACGGCGCCCACGATGAGGCCGATGGTCAGGTTCACCGTCACCACCGCCAGGGCCAGCAGCAGCGACACCCGGGTGCCCTGCCAGAGGCGGGAGAAGATGTCGCGGCCCAGGGTGTCGGTGCCAAACCAGTAGTAGGTGTCCGGCATCCCGTTGACGCTGTACATATTCACCTTGACCTTGTACATGGTCGCCTTTCCGAAGGCGGATGAGGTCTCAAACTCGCCGTAGTTTTTGACAATATGGGGCTCGTAGGTCTCCAGGCTGGACTTCTTGATGTCGATGACCTGCGTGCCGTCGAAGATGCCCAGCTTCTCCAGGCCGGGAATCCTGGGCGGCATGTTTTTCATCGTCAGGTCCTGCTCCAGATATGTATACCCGCTCATATAGGGGCCGATAATGGCCATCACCACAATCAAACTGACGATGACGGCGGCCACAACCGTGACCTTGTCGTGGAGGAAGCGGCGCAGCACGTCCTTGCCGTAGGAGACGGACTCCGTCTTAAAGGCCAGGTCCGTAATGACCTCCTTGCGCTCAATAATCTCAAACTGCTCCTTGGGCAGGTTAAGAAGCTCGCTGCTCAGGGGCTGGCCATTTTCCATCATGATTGTTTCGTTACGCATCCTTGCCACCTCCCATGCGGATACGGGGGTCCACCACGCCGTAGGACAGGTCCGCCAGAATCGCCATCAGCAGGCCGATCAGGGTATAGAAGATGATACAGCCCATGGTCAGCCAGTGGTCCTTACCGTTAATGGCCTGTAGCATGGTCTTGCCCATGCCGGGCACGCCGAAGATCTGCTCAATAACCAGCGAACTGGAGAGGACACCCAGGAACAGGTACAAAAACGTGCTGGCCAGAGGCACGCAGGAGTTGCGCAGCGCGTGCCACATGATGGTCTGCCGGTAGCTGAGGCCCTTGGCCTTAGCCAGCTGCATAAAGTCCATGGTCAGCACCTCTGCCAGCTCCGCCCGCAGGGTACGGGCAATACTGGCGATGCCGCCAAAGCTCAGGGCCAGGATCGGCATAATCATGGAATAGAATTTGGTCCAGGTTAGCTTTGTCTCCGGTTCCAAAATCAGCGGGAACCACCCCAATTTGAAGCCCAGCACGTACTGCATCAGAGCCGCCAGGACGAAGGATGGCACGGCTATCGTCAAAATAACCAGGCTGCTCATCACATTATCATAGATAGTGTCCTTCTTAATGGCCATGGTAATACCTAGAATAAGGCCAATGGGCAGAATCACAAAGGCGGCGAAATAGTTCAGCTGGATAGTGACGGCGAGACGTTCCAGAATAACGTTGAACACCGGCACGCCGGGACGGACTTTCAGGGAGTAGCCGAAGTCAAAGCGGAGATAATCTCTCATCGTGTAGCCAAACTGCACGATGAGGGGGTCGTTCAAATGATATTTGTTGCGGATAACCTCCCGAATAGCCGGGTCCAGTTTGGGGGAGAAGTCGATAATATCTCCCGGCATCAGGTGCAGGACAAAGAAGACGACCACCAATATTGCAATAAAAGTAAAGAACGCGGCGATCAGCCTCTGGATGACGTATTTTACCACATGCTCACCTCTTTTTTAGTAGACC
>CATIYU010000021.1 GCA_949739085.1 uncultured Eubacteriales bacterium
CCCCGGCCATACCTAGAGGGATTTTCGCTCCAGAATCAAACAGACGGCGGGGAGGACGCGGCGCATGGCCGCGTCCTCCCCGCTCTGTAAAAACGGTATAGGAGGGGTTGCTTGGCTACCGGACAATTTTCAGCTCGCCGGACCCGGTCTCCTGGAACTGGCTGGAGAAAAACTCCCGCATCAGCTTGACCATGTACCATACGTCCTTCACGCCCGCCGTCTCGTAGCAGGAGTGCATGGCCAGCTGCGGTAGGCCGATGTCCACGCTCTTGACGGACACATGGGTCATGGCGATGTTGCCCAGAGTGCTGCCGCCCGCCTTGTCGGAGCGGTTGGCGAAGTACTGGAGGGGGACCTCCGCCCGGGAGGCCAGCTCCTTCAACGCCGCGACGCTCATGCCGTCGCTGGTGTACTTCTGCCCCGCGTGGGACTTGACCACCACGCCCTCGTTCATATAGGCGCAGTTGTTGGTGTCGGTGTGTTCCGGGTGGTTGGGATGGACCGCGTGGGCGTTGTCCGCGCTGAGCATGAAGCTGGACGCCAGGGCCCGCAGATAGTCCTCCTCCCCCTTCCCCAGGGAGAGGGTAATCCGGCGCAGAACGTCGTACAGGAAGGTGGACGCCGCGCCCTGCTTGGTGCCGGAGCCGACCTCCTCGTTGTCAAAGCAGGCCAGGACGTTGACGGACTTGGGGTTGCGAGCGCCCAAAAAGCCCTGCAAGGAGGCGAAGGCGCACTCCTGGTCGTCCAGCCGCCCGGAGGAGATGAACTCCCCGCCGCGGCCCCAGATGGACGGCGGGTTCCGGTTGTAGAGATAGAGGTCGCTGCTGAGAATCCGCTCTTCCGCCACGCCCAGCTCCTCCGCCAGCAGGGCCTTGAGGGAGCCGCCCTCCTGCCCGGCGAACAGGGGGAGCATATCCACCTGATTGTTGAAGGCGTAGCCATCGTTTACCTGGCGGTTCATGTGGATGGCGGCGTTGGGAATCAGCGCCAAGTCCCGGGCGAAATCCACCAGGACGGAGGCGATAACGCCGTCCTCCCGGCGCACCAGCACGCGGCCCGCGATGGAGAGGGGGCGGTCCATCCACGTGCTGCAAATCATGCCGCCGTATCCCTCGGTATTCAGCCGGACATACTTGCCGTTGACCTCCAGCTCCGCGTTCTCCTTGATTTTGAACACAGGGGAATCGGTGTGGGAGGCGGCGATGTTGAAGCTGAGGTCCTCCAGGTCCGCGCCCATCTGAAAGGCGATGATGCTGGAATCATTGCGGCACACGAAGTAGTTCCTGCCCGGCTCCAGACGCCACCTGCCGCTCTCCAGCAGGCCGGTGTAGCCGTTTTCCAGCAGAATGGCCTTCAGAGCGGCCACGGCGTGGAACGCGGTGGGGTTTTTCTGGACGAAGGAGAGCATTTCCTCCGCTGTTTTTCGATACATGTCAATCCGCTCCTCTGTTTCAATTACTTGGCGGCCTTCTGCGCGCCGCGCTCACGCTTGGCGAGCTGGGGCAGGATGATGCCCAGCAGGGTCAGGACCACGGGGGTGATGATATTCAGCGCCATGGTGAAGGGGTCGGTGTCGTACATGCCCATCAGGCAGCAGGCGGCCGTTACCAGGAAGCACCACACGCCAAAGAACTTGGCCACGCCCTGATTCTTGACGAACCGGTACTCGGCGGGAATGGTGTCAATGGCCTTGCGCAGGGCCAGGTAGGCGACAAACACCCACATGTAGCGCATGGGCATACAGACGGAGTTGAGCTTGGTGAGCTGGCGCAGGACGGAGGCCGCGCCGGGGACGAAGGACTGCACCAGGATGATGGCGCCAGCCAGGACCACGACCATCAGGATGCCGTTGCTGTGGACGCCGAACTTGTTCTTCTTCTGGAGGGCGGAGGGGATGAACTGGTGGGTGTGCTCGTTGTCCAGCAGCATACGCAGGGGCGCGTCGATGCTCAGAACCAGAATGGCGAACTGGCTGATGGTGTTGCACAGGGCGTAGATAATCATGAGGGTGTCGCCAATGTGGTAGTACTCGCCCAGCTTCTGGAAGGCCCAGTAGCCGCCGTTGGCCGCGTAGGCGTCGAAATTGGCGTTGACCTCGGCGGGGTCGAACATCATACCCATGGCCACAGTGCCCAGAATGGCGCAGACCACCACCATGCCCGCCAGGGCGATCATGCCCTTGGGGAAGCCCTTGCTGGGATTCTCAACCTTGTTGACGTAGGGGGAGATCTTCTCGCAGCCGCCCACCGCGAACACCAGGATGGACAGGGAGGTAAAGTAGGCCACGTTGAAGTTGGGGATGAGGTTTTTGAGGCTGAAGTCCATCTGCACGTACCCGCCGTTGGGGTTGATGGCCGGGGCGGCGAACATCATGAGGATGTAGAGGATGGACATGATGAACATGGTGGTGCCCGCCGTGGTCAGCAGCTTCTTGAGGGGGTTGATGCCCCGGCTGGCGATGAAGCAGCCCAGAAGCAGCACCGCCAGGGTGGCGAGCTGCACGTACAGGGTGGGGAAGGAGTCGTAGGTCTCCGCGTTGCGGAACACGGCCCAGCTGATGGCCTTCAGGCCGCCGCTGCCCTTGCTGGCGATGTAGGTGACGTGGCAGGCCCAGTAGGTCCACCCGGCGTAGTAGGCCAGCTTCGCGTTCGTGGTCTGGTGGAGCCAGGAGCTGACGCCGCCGCCCTCGTTCTTGAAGGCGGAGCCGAGCTCGCCCACCATCAGGGCGTAGGGGACGAAGTACAGCGCGAACATGACGACCCAGCTTAAAATAACCTGGATGCCGTTGAAGTAGATAAAGCCGTTGAGAACGTTGCCGAAGCCCCAAACGGTGGAAAAGCCCATGGTGGCCAGGGCATACCATTTGATCTTCTTACTGTTGTCCATTGGGATGAATCCTCCTGAAATTTTGTAGCGTAATGATAGAGTCTGACGGGTCTCCGCTGGCGCGGCGCTTTGGCTCCCTCCCTCCTGCGCAAATAAACGGTGAACAATCTGTGAACGATTATAGCATGAGTGTTGATTGTTGACAATCTGATTTTTGTGCCGAAAAGCGTGGTAATTTTTTGTTGATTATCCACAAATCGCGGCGAAGAAATCAAGAATTCCCAATTTCGTAAAGAATACGCATTTACTTTTTCCGGGGAAGACGCTATAATAGGCCCAAATCGGGCGGCGGCCCGCCGCCGGGGAGGAGACGCACCCCCATGAGCCAACTGTCCTACCGCACGCTGCGAGAATACGTCGAATCCGCCCTCCGGATGAAGATACTCAACCAGGAGCTTGCCCCGGGGACCCGGGTGGTGGAACAGAACCTGGCCAGGGAATTCGGCGTCAGCCGCGGCCCCATTCGGGAGGCCCTCCGGCAATTGGAAAACGAGGGCCTGGTGGAGTACGTGCGCAACGCGGGCTGCTCCGTCAAGAAGATTACGGCGGAGGACTTGTACGAGCTGTACCTGATGCGCGCCAACTATGAGATTCTGTCCGTGGAGCTGTGCGGCGGCGTCTTTACCGGGGAGGAGTTCGGGGCCATGGAGCGGGTCCTGGAGGAGATGCGCACCATCCAGGACGGGGACGTGAACCACGTGGTCTCCTGCGACTACGCGCTGCACAGGATCATCATTGATAAATCCCGGCTGCCCCGGCTGATGAAGGCCTGGGAGGAGCTGAATTTCGGCAGCATTGTCGCCAGCATCAGCAGCGACGCCTACCAGGCCGGGTTGGCCCGGCGGCAGTTCCAGATTCACAGCCTGCTGGTGGACGCCCTGCGGGGCGGGGACACGACGGCCATCCGCCGCGCTGTGTACGACCACTATATGTTCCCGGTCAAGAGCATTTTCCGGGACAGCGGATTGCCCCTGGATAACTACAAGTTCTTTTAACGGGAACCGAGGGCCCCTTCCGGCTGCTGCCGGGAGGGGTTCCGCTGTCCCGGGGCGGGAGGTTTTTGCCCTTGACATTTTCCGCCGGTTTGCTACAATAGTCTCATATGCAACTGTTGCGTATGAAACTATTTGCGGAGGACAAGCCCATGACAGAAGCGGAACAGAAGCGGCAGGACTACCGGAAAACCATGATGCTCACCGAGCCCCTGCCCCGGGTCATCACCAAAATGGCGGCGCCGTCCATCGTCTCCTTCCTGATTACATCCATTTACAACCTGGCGGACACCTTCTTCGTCAGCTCCCTCGGCACCAACGCCACGGCGGCGGTCAGCGTCAACGCCTCCCTGGACCAAATCCTCATGATGGCCGGGTCCATGCTGGCGGTGGGCGCGGCCAGCTACATTTCCCGCCTGCTAGGGGCGCGGAAGGAGGAGCGGGCCAGCCAGGTCTTTTCCGTGGCCTTCTTCTCCGCGATGGCCTTCGGCCTGGTGGTGCTGGCGGTGGGCCTGACTTTTATGCGCCCAATGGTGCGGCTGCTGGGGGCGACGGACACCTGCGAGCAGTTTGCCGCCGACTACGCCGCCTACGTGCTGCTGGTCGCCCCCTTTATGGCGGCGAATTTCGTGATGAACCAGTGCCTGCGGGCCGAGGGCAGCGCCATGCTGAGCATGATCGGCATGGGCTTCGGCGGGGTTCTCAACTGCTTTCTGGACCCCATCTTCATTTTTACCCTGGACATGGGGGTGGCGGGCGCGTCCATGGCCACCGCCATTTCCAAGCTCGTCAGCTTCGCCATCCTGATCTTCCCCTATCTGACCCGCCGCAGCCTCCTGCGCCTGTCCCCCAGGCTGTTCAAGCCCGACGCGGCCATTGTGGGGCAGATTGTGTCGGTGGGCTCCTCCTCCCTGTTCCGGAACGGGCTGGCGGTGATTTCCGCCATTGTCCTCAACCGCATTGCCGGTGGGATTTCCGACTCCGTGCTGGCGGGCATCGGCGTGGCCACTAAGGTGATGATGTTCCCCTTTGGCATCATCCTGGGCTTTGGCACCGGGTTCCAGCCGGTGGCGGGCTTCAACTGGGGGGCGAAACGCTATGACCGGGTGGAGGAGAGCTACCGCTTCGCCGCCCGCACGGCGGTTCTCGGCGCGGCGGCCATGGGACTGCTGCTGGCGGTGTTCGCCAACCCGCTGATCGCCCTCTTTGCCAAGGCGGACCCGGAAATGCGGGCCATCGGGGCGCTGGCCATCCGCCTGCAATGCCTGGCGCTGCCCGCCCACAGCTGGGTGGCGGTGGTCAATATGCTCTGCGCCGGGCTGGGGCGGGCTGGCGGCGCGGTGCTGCTGTCCACCGCGAGGCAGGGGACCTGCTTCCTGCCCATCGTGTACCCCATGGCCCTGCTGTGGGGGGCCAACGGCGTGGCGGCGGTGC
>CATIYU010000022.1 GCA_949739085.1 uncultured Eubacteriales bacterium
AGCCAGCATTGGGCGCAATCCCCGGTGCTGTTCTCCGACACCATGCACAAGTAATGCTTGCGCTCCGGCGGACACTGGTCAAACAAAATCATGCGGGCGCAATCGTAGAGATCACATTCTTTTTTGGTTAGCATCATTACTGACACTTTGGAAATCCTCCTCTTGATTTCCACCGAAGAAGGGGCTATAATGGATTTAACCCCACTTCGGTGGTGGTGATTAGGGTTTCGGTGTTGACTTTCCACGGTCGCCGGAACCCTTTCATTTTTCTCGCTCCAAAACCAGCTCTATGCCCTCTCGCACAACATCTGTCCGCGTTTTGTTGTGCTTTTTGCAATGCTCTTGAAGTCTTTTGTCCGTTTCTGCATCAATCCTAGCCTTGACTTCAATACCTTTGGGCCTTTCCAGTTTTGGGCGTCCTGTCCGTGGCGACATATTATCACCTACTTTCTGAGCCACAGTATTTATTGTATTTATTGCGGCTCAGAAAGTCAAGAGGTTTTTCGAAAATTATCTATAATTTATTCTGCCGGTCAGATAGTCCAGCGACACCTCAAAGTGATCCGCCAGCTTCATCAGCGCATCCATTGTGGGCTTGGCTTCCTCCCGCTCATAGCGGCGCACAGCGTCCGGGGGCAGGCCGCAGAGCTCTGATAAGACCCTGCGGCTTTTTCTCTCCCGCTCCCGAAGCCTCTGCAAGCGCCTGGGAAACTCACTGCCCATCAGGAGGATCCTCCTTTGCAATCCACTTCCCGCAGTGCAGCCAGTCAATGACGGCGCTTCTGTGCGGGCAGCGTGGGTCGGCGCATGTGGAGCACTTGCGTGGAAGCCGCCGCCTGCGGCGCGGGAGCGCCGGGTCTGCGGCAGCGCCGGTTGGGACAAGGCAGTCTCTCCAGTCTATCATGAAGTCACCTCCTCCGGCCTGCGGAGCTTTCTGCCGCAATACCAGCAGTACCGCATGGCGTGCTCCGGGTGCTCCGCGAGGTATCCGGCGCTTTGGTCAAACATCCCGCAGTGCCCGCACCCTCCGGCCTCCTGCGGCGGACGGAACACCACCACCATCGAGGGAAACGGGGCGCTGTTCCCGGCCCCGCCGAACCGCAGCCTCCCGCGCAGAAACCGCACCTCTGTCCGTTCCCGCCTGTAGATATCCTCGTGGAACCAGCGCGTGTCGGTCCTGGCCGGGAGGAGCATCACCACCGTGTGCCCCGCAGCAGCCGTCTCCCTTGCCTTCCGCACCCACGCCCCCACTGTGCGGCCATAGGGCGGGTTGCACCAGCAGACGCCGTCCCAGAGCTGTGCCAGTCCGTCCATCTCCGGCGTATAGTACCGTTCACACTTGGCGTTCTCCGGCAGGGCGCAGACATCCAGGGTGAAATGGAACTCTCTGTCCAATTCGTCAAACAGCCACTGCGGCGTCTCCCACAGGTCTGTCTTACTGGAGAACATCAGCCTTGTGTTCATAGGGCGTCACCTCCACCAAAATTTCCTTTCCGTCCCAGAACTCGTGGGACACGCGCCGGACCCATTTCCGGCTGTCGTCCGGCAGTATGTACCCCTTCATGGCATCGAGAAACGCCTTGCCCATCACGGCATGGTTGTCCACATCCAGGCCGTCATGCCAGCGGAACCGAACCGCCACCGGACACTCCACCAGCTGCCGCCGGATGTGGGCCCGCCTCATGGACAGCTCCGCCAGCTGATGGAGTTCCACGGCGTCCTGCCTGCGGACCGGCCAGGGCTTGCCGGTGTAGTAGGCGTTCAGGCCGAACCGCCGGCAGAAGGCGGTTTTCCCCCCTTTGGTGGGCGGGTAGGGGATGGTAAAGCTAATTGCCTCCAAAAAATCCAAGCCCCCTCTCCTCCAGAAGCTCCCCCCATTCCCTGTCGGAGAGCCCGGCCTTTCGCGCCTCGACAATCGTGGCCGGGACCCCGGCACTTCTCCGCCGCGCCTTCACGGCCTCAAACCGCTCCAGCAGCGGGCCCATGTACCGGCGGTAGTCCCGTGCGGCGGCGGCGTCCCTTCCGCTCCGCTCCCGGCTCGGTTCCGGCAGGGCGGGGCAGAGGGCAGCGATTTCGGAGGGCTCCGGCCAGTATTTGGACCTGCGGAACCAAGCCCCAATTGCCTCCTGAATATCGGACTTTTTGTACGGCTTCAACGACAGCATCCATATGGTTTTTATGTTTTGGTCTCGCAAACGAGGGTCATTTTTCCTGTAAAGAGCCAAAATATCAAACAAATCGTTTACATCCTGCTGTGTAAGCATTTTCCCTCCGTAGGCTGGGGAGGCGGCTCGCTGCTTTGTTCGTCTATCTCAGTCTTCCGGTAGACGATCCTCCTCCATCTCCCGTTCAGAATAATCTTTCTTGTGTTGATTAGACTTGGATCCTAGATCCTTCGTCTTAGTTCTAGTCTTTATCTTTGTCTTAGTCTTTGCTTGATTTGCTTGGCAAATTTGGCATTTGCTTGTTTTGCTTAAGCTTGCCTGACTTTGCTTCCGCTCCTTTTTTCCCAGCGGCGCTCCGCACTTCTGACAACCCCGCCGCATCGGCCTTGTCCCTGTCTACCTGAGCCCGCATCATTGGAAAGAGGAACCGCTCGTTACCGCCAAGCTGCGGGGCTTCGCCCGTCCTTGCGTATTGCAGCAAGGCCGTGAAAAGCCGCCCCCTCTCAGCGTCCCCAAGTGGTTCTATGGCCTCAAGATAATCAAGGAACAGCCGGATGTATGTCATCCCATCACCGCTCCTCCCACGCTATTTTCGGTTTCCTTGTCCTTATGCTGATGCAGAAACACGCATTTGCTGTTGGGCCCGGCGTTCCGCGCCAGCCAGTCCAGCGCCTGCTCCTGGCTCAGGTGGTTCCGCGCGGCCCTGGTCTCGTAGGCAAACTCTCCCCGGGCCAGTTTTTCTGCTATGCGGGCTTCGATCTCCGCCTGGGTATGGTTGGCCTCTAGAAGGTAGAGCCCATAGTTCCTGGCCTCAATTTGGTCAAGAGTGCCGGTGTCGGTGGCGTAGAAAAGATATTCGTTTCGAATGATGATTCTGTATCCGCAGTTTGGCACATCATGAACAAGCGGAACCGGAACAATATATGAGTGAATTTTTTTGTAGTGGTAGCCGTTGAAACCGTATCCAACATCAAAAACATCAATCGCCCGCTTGTCCACGCTGGCCTCCAGCAAATGCGGTACCATCCACTCACAGCACCCAAACCGCAGGGCGGGACGCTCCTGATGGAGCGCCCGCACCGTGGATTTGCAAAAATGGTCCCCGTGCTCGTGAGTAAGAAGCACCAGCCGAAGGTCTTTGATGTACCCGCTCTCCCGCAGCTTCTTCATGGGCACACCGCAGTCAATGAGGATTTCGCCGTTGATGATGACGGCGTTGCCGCTGGAGCCGGTGGCGAGGATGTCATAGGTCATTCAAGCTCACCTTCTCAATGGGATCCGAGGCCTCCTGCGGCTCCTCCGCTGGGCTCCGGAGCTTGTCCATAAAATAGTCGCTGCCAATCACGCCGTCCTTCAGACTGCGGTACACCTTCCCCAGCCGGATCACGTCCGCCTCGGAGAACGCCTCCACGTTTTTCCCGATGTAGCCCCGCAGAGCCTCCTCGCTTACGCCAAAATCATTCTGAAAGGCGTCGGCCATCTTCTTGATACGCTCATCCAAAGGTTCCTTGTTAGACTTCAGCGTCAATTCGCACTGCTTCATCGCCATGTCCACCACATCCCCCGGGATAACCCCGAGAATGCAGGCCCGCAGCCGCCGCGCCCCCTGGTTGGCAACCATCTCGTAAATGTCGCGGGGGTCCTTTAAGGGGTAGCTTCCGCTCTTCGTGTGGCGGACATGGGGCACGGTAAAAATCTTGCTCTGTCTGGTATTGGTCTCCAAGTCCCAGGCGTAGGACATAACCTGGCTCTCGCCGTTTTTCTGCTCCAGCTCAATAATGCCGAAATCAATATTCCCCCAGTTCTGGGCAAGCGCCTCCGCCAGCCGGATGCTCGGCCCGGTGACGGTTTCGCCGCCGCGCGGGTACTCATACGCGGCATCCTTCGCAAGGGTCTCCCGGGAGCACGCCGCCAGGATGCGGTCGGCGCTCGCTCTTTCGTCCCTGGGGAACTTCTTGGCAACCACCATAGCGGCCTGGACCTCCTGGGCCTGCCTGCTGAGCATCATCATAGACGCGGCGCCAAGTGCCGGTGCGCTGCTGCTTCCGCCGGAAAATACGTTCAGTTCATTCATACTGGATGCCCTCCATATTCAAAAATTCTTTCAGCCTGCGAAGCTTGGATCTTGATGTCTTGACAATAAAGGAGCATACTACAACAGGTTCCGGAGCTTCCACAGCCGCAGCCGCCTCCACCCGCTCCCGCGCGGCCACGCGGTTCTTCTGGGCAGTTTTCTGCTCCTCTGTGCGCCGCCGTCGGTTCTGTACCGCGCAGACAGCTTTGGCAGCGTCCAATGTCTGCTGATATTCCACCATGATCTCTGCCGCATCCTCCAGAGCGCCAATGCGGTCCACATCCCCGCTGACCCGAACCACAAACGCCGCCAGCTGCTCCCGCAGACGCTTGGGGGTCTGGGCCCTTGCGGAGGCCATATCCACCTTCACGCCGGCCTGCTCATAGCTCAGCCAGTCCAGGTGGTGGACGGCGCACAGCTCCGCAAAATAACTCCGCAGGCCGTCCTCACACCGGCGCTTGATCTCTGATTCTACATCGTCGATCTTCTTTTTCAGGTCCGCATCCGCCGACTGGAAAGCGTCGGAAACGCACTCCTTATATATGGCCTCGAACCGCTCATAGGGCTCTAAAACCGCCCTTTTTGCGTACTTTCGCTGGTCCTCCAGAATGCCAAATTCCTGGCGCAGCTTTGCTCGCTCCGCCTTGACGGACTGGAGTGTCTCCTCTGTACAGACCATAGCCAGCGCGGCGGAAACCCGCTCAAGCACAGAAGCCTTCACGGTGCGCAGCCGCTCCTCAATTTCCGGCAGCTGCCTGACCACAATCAATTTACTCGATAGGGTATCCATAGTCCTCCTCCTTGTACAGGCACCTGTCATGGCACCACTTGCCCCCGCTGTTTTTGTCCATCGGCTCCCGGGGCCAGTCGATTCCGCCGTCGCAGAGGGGGCATATGTATCGATAGTCTTTGCCGGGCACGACGTCGTCCGGCACGTACCGATCCCGGGCGGGGATATTTCTCATTGCTTCCTCCTCAATGCGGCGTTTTCCTCCGCCAGCCGCTCAATCAGCTCCGCAGCCGCGCGGTTAATCACACAGCCGTGGACAGAGCAGTTGTGCTCATAGCCGCAGCCCAGGCAGCGGAGGTTGTCCATCACCGCAGTGCGCCGCAATGCCGATAATAGTTCTTGATAGTCCATACTGCCTCCTCATTCCACCCACGCCCTGTCCGGCAGAGCGGCCAGCAGGCGGTCGAACTGCCGGACCGCGCTTCTGTGGGGCTGGAACCCCGCCGCGCTGGCGGCCTCGTAG
>CATIYU010000023.1 GCA_949739085.1 uncultured Eubacteriales bacterium
CACCAGGAGGTGTGGAGCTACACCTCGGAACTGGCCAAGGTCATCGACCGGACCCTGGGACGGGGCGGCAACGTCATCATTCCCGCTTTCGCCGTGGGCCGCACTCAGGAGATCCTGTACTTCCTCCGCCGCATCAAGCAGGAGCACTTGGTCCGCTCGGTAAACGACTTCCCCGTGTACATCGACTCCCCCCTGGCCAGCAAGGCCACCACCATCTTCTGCGGCGATCTCCAGGGCTACCTGGATGACGAAGCCCTGGAGTTGGTAAAGGACGGCACCGATATGTTCTCCTTCCCTGGACTGCGCCTGACGGAGTCCCTGGAGGAGTCCAAAATGCTGAACATGGACCGCACGCCCAAGGTCATCATCTCCGCCTCTGGCATGTGCGACGCGGGACGCGTCCGCCACCACCTGAAGCACAATCTCTGGCGGGAGGAGTGCTCCGTGGTGTTTGTCGGCTATCAGGGCGAGGGAACCCTGGGCCGGATGCTGCTGGAGGGCGCGGAGAGCGTGAAGCTCTTCGGAGAGGAGGTATCCGTCCAGGCGGAGATCGTCAATTTCAAGGGTCTCAGCAGCCACGCCGACCGGAAGCACCTTCTGGAGTGGGCCCAGTCCTTTGAGAACCCCACCCACTACTTTATCGTCCACGGCGACCGGGAGGTGGCTCCCTATTTTGCCGCCAGCCTGGAGAAATTGGGCCTCAGCGCCCACGCCCCGCAGTATACCGAGATTTACGACCTGGCGGCCAACCGTCAGCTGGAGCGGGGCTACCTGCCCGAGCGGAAAATCAAAATCTCCAGCGCCTACCAGCGTCTGGTGGCAGTTGGCAAGCTGCTCCAGGAGGTCATCCACCGCAGCAGAGGCCGGGCCAACAAGGATCTGGCCCGCTTTGCCGACCAAATCAAACAGCTCATCGACAAGTGGGAGGCATAGAACGCCGCCATGCCGAAACGCCCCCAGAACAACGGCGGGCCGCAGCTGGTCCGCTTGGACGGGCGGCTGGTATTCCTCTGGGGAGGGACGCCAGCCGCCCAGGCGGAAACCTTCCGGAATCCTTTCCACAGCGGGAACTGCTATGTGCGCCTCCAGCTTCTGGGCGTGGACTTTCCCCCTCGGGAGCTGTTCGCCCTGCTGCGCAAAGAGGCCGGAAGCCCCTTGCAGGTGATGGCGCCGCCAGAGGACTGCGCCGTACCTGTGCTGCTGGCAGGCGGATTTCAGCGCCGCCGTCGGTGTTATGAGATGACGGTCACGGCAGCTCAACTGCTGGAACCGGCGGCAGACAGTCCGCCGCCGGTCTCCTCCAGGAGAGGCGCGGCCCGCTATGACGCCTGCTGCCGGGCGCTCTACTCCTACTACAGCGAGACCCACCGGGCTGTCAGCCCACTGACCGCCAGCGAGTCCGCCTTCTCCGCCAGACTGCCGGAGGAGGCCCTCTATCAGGAGCGGAACGGTGAAATCCTCCACTTTGCCTTTGTGGAGGAAAACGAGACCGCCTATGTGGGCACAAGAGACTTGGCCGCATTTCCCAGCTTTGCCCGGGGGCTTGTGGCCTCCCGGTTCCGGCAGTTCGAGACGCTTTATTTTGAATGCGACAGCTGCGACCCGGCGGCCATGGCGCTGAAAGCCCTCTTTGCCGCAGAACCGTCTGACATTTTGGACACCTATATTTTCCCGTAGGGAGATGGAAACACTATGGAAATCAAGCGCGTCAACGGATACAGCGACCCCCGCTTTTCCAGGGAGGTCCTCTGCCAGCATGGGGCCTTCCTGGTTGACGGCGTACCCTGGTCCTTCCACATTGTCTCGGACTGTGCCGCAGTTGTCAGCGCTCCCGCCGCCAGTCAGGAGGCGTTACGGGAGGTGGTGGAGGTGTTCCGCTACTACAGCGGACATGTGACGGAGTTCTACGACGGGGCTGGGAGCAGCCTGCTGCGCCTGCCACCAGTGGAGCGGTGGGAGGTGGAGATCCTCCAGCTCCAGCCCTCCCAGTTCTCTGTGGACCGGGAGAAGTGCGCCGCGGTGGGGGAGTTCATCCACAGGGCGGCGGACTTGATTATCCCGGTGGCGGATCTGGAGGACGGCGCACTGGCCGTTTTGGACGGCCACACCCGCCTCTATACCGCCTGGCAGCGCGGAATCCATACCGCCATGGTCTATTACTGCGCCCAGGAGGACGAGGAGCGGACGGACACCGCCGCCTTTGTCCAGGAGGCCTGGCGGCGGGGGATTTTTCATATATGGGATATGGCGGCCTACAGTCCCGCAGAGCAGGCGGAAAAATGGATTGGCTGGTGCAACGCCTACTTTGCCGGAAAAGAGTCCGCCGGTCAGAACGGCTGAAAAATTTCCGCCCTTTGGGGAAGTGTATATCTACTAATAAAAATCGCCCTGTAATTTTGCATCACGGGCGCCATTGTCCGTTATTCGGCTCATTTCATTTGCATCCTTGTTGCGCGACTGTAAATATAGTAATTGCATGGGAGGCGCTTATGCCGCATCTATTAAAAAACCAGCTCCACACCGTCTCCATCACCGGCTACGCCGCCAGTGGGTTGGGAGTGGCCAGAATTGATGGACAGGTGGTGTTTGTCCACGGTGGGGTCCGGGGGGAGCGCTGTTCCGTGCGTATCCTGAAGGTGCTGAAAAATACCGCCTTTGGCCGGGTGGAGGCGGTTCTGGAGCCCTCCCCCGCCCGGCGGGAACCGGATTGTCCCCACTATCCCGCCTGCGGCGGCTGTGATTTCCGCCACATCTCCTACGAGGAGGAGCTGGAGGCCAAGCGCCAGCGGGTGGAGGACGCCCTCCGGCGCATCGGCGGCGTAGACAGGCCGCTGGAGGAAATACTGGGCAGTCCCCAGGTGGACGGCTACCGCAATAAGAGTCAGTTCCCTGTGAGCCCCCAAGGCCGGGCCGGGTTCTACCGCGCCCGTAGCCACGACGTGGTCCCCGCGCTGGACTGCCGTCTTCAGTCCCCCCAGGCCAACGCCGCCGCCCAGGCGGTAGAGGCGTATCTGCGGGAGTGTTCCGTCCCCGCCTACGACGAAGGCACAGGCGAGGGGCTGGTGCGGCACATCTATGTCCGGACCAACCGGAAGGGCCAGGCGCTGGTTTGTCTGGTGGTAAACGGCGACTCCCTGCCCCAGGAGCAGGAGCTGGTCCGCCGCCTCCGGGCCGCCTGCACGGGGGTGGTTGGCGTTGTACTCAACTGCAACCGGCGGGACACCAATGTCATCCTGGGGGAGTCATACCGGACCCTCTGGGGAGAGGATACTCTGCGGGACACCCTTTGCGGGCTGGAGTTCTGTCTGTCTGTACCGTCTTTTTACCAGGTGAATCGGGAGCAGGCGGAGCGGCTGTACGGCAAGGCGGTGGAGTTTGCCGGGCTGACGGGGCGGGAGACAGTGCTGGATCTCTACTGCGGCGCGGGAACTATTACACTGGCTATGGCGCGGTGCGCCCAACGGGTCATTGGCGCGGAAATCGTGCCTGAGGCCATCGTCAACGCCAAGGAAAACGCGGCCGTAAACAACATCCAAAATGTCCAATTTTTCCAGGGCGACGCGGGGGCCGTGGCGGCAAAGCTGGCCGCTGAGGCGGTGCGCCCCCATGCCGTCGTGGTGGACCCTCCCAGAAAGGGACTGGGCGGGGAGGTAATCCCCGCTATTGCCGCTATGGAGCCGGACCGGGTGGTATATGTCTCCTGCGACCCCGGTACACTTGCGAGAGATGTGAAACAATTTGCGGCAGCGGGGTACGTACTGGAGCGGGCGGCGGCAGTGGATATGTTCCCGAGAACGGTTCATGTGGAGACGGTGGTCCTCCTTTCCAAGGGAGAAATCGACTCGCAGAAGGTCAGGGTGGAGTTCTCGCTGGAGGATATGGATATGTCCGGGTTCCAGAAGGGCGCGACCTATGGGCAGATCAAAGCCTACGTTCTGGCGAAGTTTGGGCTGAAAGTATCCAGCCTCTACATCTCCCAGGTCAAGCGGAAATGCGGGCTGGAGGTGGGGGAGAATTATAACCTGCCAAAATCTGAAAACGTTAAGGTTCCTATTTGTCCGCCGGAAAAGGAAAAGGCAATACAGATGGCTTTGGAACATTTTCAAATGATTTGAGGGAGGTTGATGAGTATGGCAAAGAATATGACAGAGGATGCTGTTCGCGACTTAGCTCGTGAAACCCTTGGTTTGGTTGATAGTGATATTGCTCGTGCTGGTGTTGGGCAACTTACCACATTCAATCAACTTGGATTTCCAGGAGTAGCCGATAAACCAGATGGTTGGTATTTACCGAATAATAGAGGTGAGGTTGCCGTTGTTCTGGAAACAAAAGCGACTCGCATTTCTCTTGGCCAAACACAGGTTGATGAAGTTCTGAAAAATGTGCGCATTGTGGAAACGCAATACGAGAAAGTTGCAGGAATTTTATATAACGGAGATGATATTCGTGTATTCAAAGGGGCAAAGGAAATAAAGACGCCCACCAAGTTACAGAGCGTTAGTTATTATCTGTCTCTCTATACCGTGGATAGTATTGATAAAGAGCGTATTTATGAATTAACTGCGAAGATTAACAACAGTCTGCATTTTGAGTTCGGCATCAAGAATTTGTATCACCATGATCTTCACAGCGTGTGCACTGGTTGCTGAGCGTTACGGAGCGGGCTTAAAGCATCTGAAAGATATGGGGTATGCAATATTCCACACGGCGATTCATTCTACGCTCTCTAAGTCTTTAGCAGATAGCCGCAAGCAGAATGCAAAGATCGACATCTTGCTGGAGGAGTATTCCAACATCAAAATGAATACGACGGACAATCAAAAAGCAATCAACGATTTTATTGATTGGGTCATTGAGATTTCCAAGTGTATCAATTCAAATGAGTGGCGCGGCGAGAATGTGATGGGAATCTTCTTCAACGAATTCAACCGTTATAAGAAAAAGTCCGAGGCAGGGCAGATATTCACTCCCGAGCATATCACCGACTTTATGTATCAGATTCTTGATGTGAATAAGGACGACTACATATTGGACGCAACCTGTGGTTCTGGCGGCTTTCTTGTAAAGGCTATGGCCAATATGATTCGAGAGGCAGGAGGAACACAAGCGGATGCAGCGGCCGAGATTAAGTCAAGTCATCTTTACGGCATTGAGTTCGATCGCGAGATTTATGCACTGGCGTGCGCAAATATGTTGATTCATAAAGATAGTAAAACAAATCTTGAGCAGATGGATGCTCGTACAGAGTTTGCCTGCCAGTGGATAAAATCGAAGCCTATCACAAAGTTTTGATGAACCCGCCGTAAGGGCCATATAAATTAGGAAAACCGCAAATACAAGGGTTTCCACGCATAAAGAACATTTTGATATTTCGGAGGGAAGTAACAGCTTGGTGCAACAACGCCATGCTGTTACTTCTTTTACCTGCGAAATTCCGGGGAAAAATCAACCTCCCCAATAAAGTTGTAGTGTACGTCAATCCGCTGGATGCGGTGGCCGCTGGACTTGTCGGCTTCGTGGAC
>CATIYU010000024.1 GCA_949739085.1 uncultured Eubacteriales bacterium
CCCTCTCCGGGCCCTCCCACGCGGAGGAGGTGGGCCGCCGCACCCCCACGGGCTGCGTAGCCGCCTCCAGGGACCTGGAGACCGCCCGGCAGGTGCAAAACGTATTCATGGCCCCCATGTTCCGGGTGTACACCAACCAGGACGTGGTGGGGGTGGAGCTGGGGGGGGCGCTGAAAAACGTGCTGGCCCTCTGCTGCGGCGCCTGCGACGGCATGGGCCTGGGGGACAACGCCAAGGCCCTCCTCATGACCCGGGGCATGACGGAGATGGCCCGTCTGGGGGTGGCCCTGGGCGGCCGGAAGGAGACCTTCGCCGGGCTCAGCGGCATGGGGGACCTGATCGTTACCTGCACCTCCATGCACTCCCGGAACCGCCGCTGCGGCATCCTGGTGGGCCAGGGTATGAGCGCCCAGGCGGCCATGCGGGAGGTGGGGGCCGTGGTGGAGGGTTACTACGCCGCCTTCAGCGCCAACCAGCTGGCGGAGAAAACCGGAGTGGAGCTGCCTATCTGCCGCTGCGCCTACGACGTGCTCTACGGCGGAGAGACGGTGCAGAGCGTGCTGGAGCGGCTCATGCGCCGGGACAAGCGCCACGAGGCGGACGAGAGCTGGATTTAAATATCTGTCATTATTTTAAGGAGGAACCCCGCTATGTTGAAAAAAGCCCGCATTATCACTATGATTATTCTGGCCTCCTCGGTGGTAGTCACCGCTGGCCTGGCCGTGGCTAATCTGGTCCTGACCTGCCTGGACCTGAGCCGCCGCCACAGCCGCCATTGAAGGGAATCCGGAGAGGGAGGGAAATTCACCTGAATTTCCCTCCCTCCCCCTCTGGCTTTCCTATGGACGCCCCAAAAACGCCTTGCATTGTGCGCGTTATTATGCTATAATTTTGTACACAGAAAGGAGGGCTTCCTATGCCGCAAATCAGACCAATCACCGACCTGCGGAACACCACCGAAATCTCCGAGCTCTGCCACGCGAAAAACGAACCGGTTTTTATCACCAAGAACGGCTACGGCGACCTGGTAATCATGAGCATGGAGACCTACGAGGCCCTGGCGGCGGTCCCGGGACAACCCGCCAAGGAGCCGGAGGCGACGCGTTTTCTGACAGAGAAAAGTCCCCCTTGGGCGGGCGTGCTGGCCGGTGTCCTTCAGCAGCACGGCGTACCTTTTATCCAGGAGAGCTCTCTGGGGGCCGGGCTGGCCCTCAAGACGGGTTCCCTCTCGGAAACCTTCCGGTTTTTTGTTCCCGCGTCCCGTCTCGCCGCCGCGGAGGCGCTGGTAGAGGAGCTCTTTGCGGCGGAAGCGGAGTGACGGGCGCTCCGGTGTAAATTGTGTGAATTGAATTAGGGGGAAAGGTTCTCCCAAGGAGGCGGTATTATGGAATTACTCTACTGGTTTGAATCCATCCGCACACCCGCGCTGGACACGGTGATGAGCCTGGCGACCCACCTGGGGGAGGAAACGCTCTTCATGGTGGCGGCGCTGTTTGTGTTCTGGTGCGTGGACAAGCGGCGGGGGTACTATCTGCTGGCGGTGGGGTTTGTGGGGACCCTAGTCAACCAGTGGCTGAAAATCGTCTGCCAGGTACCCCGGCCCTGGGTGAAGGACCCCAACTTCACCATTGTAGAAGCCGCCCGGGCGGAGGCCACGGGCTACAGCTTCCCCAGCGGACACACCCAATGCGCGGTGGGTTACATGGGCGGCGTTGCCCGGTTCTCCCGGCGGCGGTGGCTGCAAGCCGCCTGCGTGGTCCTCATGACCCTCACCGCCGTGTCCCGGATGTATCTGGGGGTACATACCCCGGCGGATGTGGGGGTCTCCTTCGCCATTGCCCTGGCGCTGGTGTTCCTGCTGTATCCCCTGGTGGAGAGCACCCTTTGGTTCCCCAGCCGGATGTACCTCATTATTGGCGGTATGCTGGCGCTGAGCCTGGCCTTTGTAGGCTTTGTGGAGTTCTTCCCCTTCCCGGCGGACGTGGACCCGGCCAACCTGGCCTCCGCCGTCAAAAACGCCTACTCCATGACCGGGGCGGTGGCCGGCATCCTGCTGGTCTGCCTCTTCGACAACCGGGTTCTTCAATTTCCCACCCGGGCCCCCTGGTGGGGACAGGCCGTGAAGCTCCTGGGCGGGCTGGCGCTGGTAGTCGTGGTGAGGACCCTGCTGAAGGAACCGCTGCTGGCTCTCTGCGGGGGCCACGCCGCCGCCCACGCGGTGCGGTACTTCGCCATGGTCCTGGTCGCGGGCGGGGTCTGGCCTATGACCTTCCGGTTCTTTGAGCGGTACGTAAAATAAGAGAACGCCTCCGGACGTGATACCGGAGGCGTTCTTCTATTTTTATGATGGAGGCTCCACCGTAAAGCTGACGCTTCCCCGTGCGCGCCGCCCCGTTACGGTCACCGTGTACGTTCCATCCTCCTCAATGGGGACGTCAACTTCCTCCGAGGCGGAGATCTGGCTATTCTCGTAGATTGGCGCCGCGCCAGCCCGCTGGAGCTTTACCGATAAGCTGCCGCCCTTCACCACCAGCTTCATGCGGATCACGTCTCCTGCCGCAGCCGTCAGGTCCTGGGAGTCGGTTTTATTGAACATGCGGTAATCCATAACTAAACCGCTGTCATTGCCAATCCGGCTTCCATCAAATCTTACGCCGCACGCGGCCAGCAAAAAAACCAGCGCCGCCGCGCAGAGAACCCATCTCTTCATCCTCACTGCCCTCCATCCGCCAGTTTTACCGCATCAAGGCCGGGGCGGGGGGAAGCGGTCCGGCGTCTATCGCCGCCGCCCGCAAGGTCAGCTCCGCCTTGAACAGGTCGCCGTCCACCCCCAGCTCGAAGGTGCCGCCCATGAGGTCCATGAGGCTCCTGGCGATGTTCAGCCCCAGGCCGCTGCCCTCGGTGTGGCGGGAGGCGTCCCCCCGGACGAACCGCTCCATCAGCTCATCCACGCTGACGTTCAGCGGGTCCCGGGAAATATTCTTCATGGAGAGGAACACCCTGCCGCCCCGCTCCCCCAGGTCCACGTAGACCCGGGTGCCCGCCATGGCGTACTTGCACACGTTGCCCAGCAGGTTGTCCAGCACCC
>CATIYU010000025.1 GCA_949739085.1 uncultured Eubacteriales bacterium
TGGGAGCGCATGTCCGGCGGGATGGAGAGTCCCGCCGCCACCTTGCTCACGGCGGTCTCGGTGTCGTAGCCGCCGATGCCCTCGAACTTGGCGGAGAGCTCGCCGTAGCGCCGCAGGGTCTGCGGGCTGCTGTCCCCGGCGGACATGGCGGCGGCCAGCTTTTCCATCTCATCCGCCAGCTTCTGGTGGCGGGAGAAGGCGGTGTTTAAAACGTCCTCCACGGTGTAGCCCGCCGGATAGACGGGAATCTGGGAGATGAGGCCCAGACGGCGGTTTTTCGCCACCGCCACTTCGCCCTCGTCGGCCTCCAGCTCCCCGGTGAGGACGCGGAAGAGGGTGGACTTGCCCGCGCCGTTGCGGCCCAGCAGGCCCACCCGCTCCCCGCTCTCAATCTGGAAAGTTATGCCGTCGAGGATATTATTTCCAATTTCAAAGGACTTCTTCAGTCCATTCACACTGATCTCTATCATGGTCTTATCCTATAATACTATTATACTTCTCCTTCAAATGGGTACTCCCGCAGGTAATCCGCCATCAGGTCAAAGCGTCCGAAAAAGTGGGAGGCTTTCAGCAGCAGGGCGCTGCCGGGGGTGAAGAGGTCCAGCAGGTCCGCCCGGGCCGCGTCCCGGCTCTCGTACCAGCGCACGTCCGGACAGCCCGCCTCCCGGGCGGCGGGGCCCATCCACTCCCCGCTGCGGGGACCCACGGCCAGCAGGACCTCAATGCCCAGCTTGCCCGCCGCCGCCCCCACGGCGCTGTGGCCGGAGGCCTCGGCGGTCCCCAGCTCGGTCATGTCCCCCAAAAAGGCGATGCGCCGGCCGCCCTTGTGCCGCCAGAGGATACGCAGGTCCGCCTGGACGGATGTAGGGTTGGCGTTGTAGCTGTCGTTAATCATGATCCGGCCGCCAGGCAGGCGCTCCACCCGCAGGCGGTTGTCCGCCGGGGCGTAGGATTCCACGCCCCGGATAATCTCCTCCCTCGTCAGGCCCAGCCGCTCCGCCGCCAGGATCGCCAGGGTGGCCAGGAAGGCCATGTGGCTGGCGGGGGAGGGGATGCACAGGGGGTAGCGGTCCTTTTTCGTTGTCACCGTGCAGCGCAGGCTGTCCAGGCCCTGGAAGCCGTCGAAGTGTTCCACCTGGGCCTCGTAGGAGACGCCGGGGAAGCCGCCGAAGCCGCCGAAAGCGGTCTCGCAGTCCAGCTGGAGGGTGTTGAGCAGCTCGTCGTCCCCGTTCAGAATGGCCAGCCCGCCGGGGCGGAGGGTTTCAAAGATCTCCGCCTTGGCCTTCAGGATGTCCGCCCGGCTTCCGAAGTGGGCCAGGTGGACGTCGCTGATGTTGGTGATAATGGCGATATCTGGGCGCACCGCCTCCCCCAGCCAGCGGATCTGCCCGAACGCGTCCATGCCCGTCTCAATCACAGCCGCCTGATGCTCCGGCGTCAGGGACAGCAGGGTCAGCGGCGCGCCGATGTCGCCGTTGAGGTTCCCTGGGGTCTTGAGGGTACGGTAGCGCTGGGACAAAACTCCGGCCAGCAACTCCTTCAGGGTAGTTTTGCCCATGCTGCCGGTAATCTGCACCACGGGGATGTGGAACTGCCCCCGGTACCAGGAGGCCAGGTCCCGCAGGGCGGCCCTGGTGTCCTCCACTAAAATATAGCTCTTATCAGGCCGCAGCTCCTCCGGCAGGCGGGCGCAAAAGCACCCGGCCGCCCCCTTCTCCAGGGCCATGGGGATATAGTTGTGGCCGTCGAACCGCTCCCCTGTCAGGGGCACGAACCAATCCCCGGCGGAGACGCTGCGGCTGTCGGTGGAGAGGGTGTCCACCGCCGCGGCCCCGTCTCCGTACAGGGTCCCGTTTACGGCGGCGCAGAGCTGGCGGATGGTCGTGGGCATCATAGCATTTTTCCCTCTTTCAGCGATAAATTTAGAATCCTTTGGCATAGCTCCGGGTATGTAATCCCCACCGCCGCGGCCTCCTGGGGCAGCAGGCTGGCGGGGGTCATCCCCGGGAGGGAGTTGATCTCCAGGCACCAGAGCTGGCCCTCCCCGTCCAGGACGAAGTCCGCCCGGGAGTAGACCCGCAGTCCCAGAGCCCGGTGGAGCTTCAGCGCCGCTTCCCCGGCGGTGCGCCACTGCTCCCCGGTAATGGGCGCGGGACAGACCTCCCGGCTCCGGCCCGCCTGGTACTTGGCGGCATAGTCAAAATACGCGCCCGGTTCCGGAATCATCTCTACAGCCGGCAGATATTGGTCGCCCAAAATACCCACCGTAATGTCTCTGCCCCGGATTTTCTTCTCCACGATCACATGTCCGCCGTAGCGGAGCATCTCCCGCAGGGCGGCCTCCAGCTCCTCCCGGGTCTCCGGCAGGGCCACACCCAGGGAGGACCCGCCGTTAATGGTTTTCACCGCACAGGGCAGGGGCAGTTCCTCCGCCAGCCTGGTGACGTCCTCCCCGCTGTAGCGAAGCTCCCGCCAGGGGGCGGTAAGGATTCCGGCCCGCTCCATCACCTGTTTGGCTACGGCCTTGTTCATGGCCATGCCGGAGGCCAGGTGTCCGGACCCGGTATAGGGGATTCCCATGAGGTCAAATACGGCCTGCACCCGGCCGTCCTCTCCGCACTCGCCATGGAGGCCCAGAAACACCGCGTCCGCTGCGGCGCAGGCCGCCAGCACGCCGGGGCCAAAGAGGTTGGCGGACTGATCCGCCCTGGCCCGGCGGATCTGCTCCAGGTCCGGGGCCTCCGCCTCCACGGCGTCCCGGTCCGGCAGGTCCGCCCCGCCCTCAAAAATGTCCTCAGGCCCGCGGTCCCAGCCCTCCAGACCGAAAAACATATCCACCACAACGGCCTTGTGTCCCAGGCCCCGCAGGGCCCGGCAGATCCCCCGGCCCGATACCAGAGAGACGTTCCGCTCCGGGGACAGCCCCCCGGCCAATACCACAATATTCAAAACAGCCTGCGCTCCTCTCCATCTCTTTTTCACAATTATTCAGAATATAGTATATCATGCCGGGGTGGAAAATACAACCACAGCTTTTGCGGCCCCGGCGTCTGGACCACCTCTGGAGGCGCGGACTGTCCGGCGGAGCCGCGCCGGGAGGGGCCGCTGCAAAATATTGGAGGATTTGCAGGAATCCTGAATTTTTTTGCATAAATTCCACCCACAAGCCGTCAAAGTATACAAAAATCGCCTGCCAATTGTTGGCAGAATGTCGAAAAAGCAAAGTATGGATAAGAAAGGGTTGCGGTTTTTTGTTAAATCAGCTATAATCAACCCAGGTTTTGGCCAGCTCCCGTTGTATATTCACAACAAAATTAGCTGAACGCACGGGGACCCGTGCGTTCCCGCCTGACCGTCAGGCGGGAACTTCTTTATATTGGGATAATTCCCGTGCTTCAGCGATATGACCGGCGTCTGCCGGGGGGGATTGGCCGCCAAAGTTTTGTGCGGTCCGCCGGAGCGGACCGCAACACCAATTTTTGGAGGAATGTGAGAATGAAGAGAATGAAGCGGCTTATCACCCTTCTGCTGGCCTGCGTCATGGTCCTGGGCCTTGTGGCCTGCGGCGGCAACAGCGGAAACAACAATCCGTCCGGCGGCAACCAGCAGTCCAGCGGTACCTCCGACGACGCCAACAAGCCCAGCGATTCCGGCAGCACCGGCACGAAGGACCTGGTCGTCGCCCTGCAGGCGGACGCCACCAGCCTGGATCCCCATATCGGCAGCAACGGCAACTCCAACCAGGTCCTCAACGAGATGTATGAGAGCCTTCTGACCTTCGACGAGAACACCAACGTCATCCCCCTGCTGGCCAAGGAGTGGTCCGTGTCTGAGGATGGCCGCGAGTACACCTTCGTGCTCAACGAGGGCATCACCTTCCACGACGGCGAGCCCTTCAACGCCGAGGCTGTCCGGGCCACCTACTTGCGCGGCATCAACGACCAGACCCTGAGCCTCTACCGGAACGTCAAGGACTGGGAGGATGTGCGGGTGGACAGCGAGTATCAGTGCACCATCATCCTCAACGAGCCCAACAACACCTTTATCAACAAGATCACCCAGATCCGCATCGTCTCCCCCAAGGCCATGGAGCGTGAGGACGCCTCCGACTTCCTGTCCCAGAACTCCGCCGGCACCGGCCCCTACATCTTCTCCGAGCGTGTGGACGGCGGCTTCACCAAGATGGTCCGCAACGACAACTACTGGCAGGAGGGTCCCAAGGTTGACTCCCTGACCTTCAAGGTTGTCCCGGAGGACGCCTCCCGTATGGCCATGCTCCAGACTGGCGAGGCCCACGTGGCGCTGCCCGTGCCCCTCACTGACACCGCCACCCTGGAGAGCGACCCCAACATCGTTCTGGACATCGTCCCCTCCATCACCTACCGTTACGTTACCCTGAACACCGAGTGGACCATGGAGGACGGCCGCAAGCCCTTCGCTGACAAGCGGGTCCGCCAGGCGCTGAACTACGCCTTTGACAGCGAGGCTTACGCCAAGGTCGTCTTCAACGGCTACGCCGTGGAGCCCACCTCCATCTTCTCCACCGCCATCCTCTACCACGCCCCCCAGACCCCCTACAAGGTCGACCTGGAGAAGGCTAAGGCCCTTATGAAGGAGGCCGGCTACGAGGACGGTTTTGATGTGGAGATCATCGTGGACAACACCTCCCTGGAGCAGAAGGGCGCTACCTTCGTCATGCAGCAGCTCATGCAGATCGGCGTGAACGTGAAGCTTCTGCCCAACGAGTCCACCGCCAACGCTGAGCTGACCAGCGCCCCCCTGGAGAGCACCACCGTCCAGATGTGGTACGTCAACTGGGGTTCCGGCTCCTACGAGGCCGACGGCTCCATGCGCTCCATCCTCCACGGTGAGAAGTTCCCCCCCCAGGGCTACAACACCGCTTTCTGGAACAACGCTGAGTTCAACCAGCTGCTGGACGACGCGCTGAAGATGAGCGACACCGACGAGATCGCCGAGGCCTATGCTCAGGCTCAGGCCATCGCCTGGGAGGAGTGCCCCTGGATCTTCCTCGGCAACGACAACAGCGTGACCGCATACCGCAGCAACGTTACCGGCCTGCTCTACAAGCCCGGCGGAACGTACGTGTTCCGCACGGTGGGTCTGGAGTAATCCCGGCCTGACCAGGCGGCTCAGAGCACTCATAACACACGGGTTCTGACAATTCTGGAACGGAGTAGGAACCACTCCTGCTCCGTTCCTCATTTTGAGAGGGAGGTATATAAATGGGCCGTTATTGCGCCAGACGTCTGTTGGAAA
>CATIYU010000026.1 GCA_949739085.1 uncultured Eubacteriales bacterium
ACCATCTGCCCCGCCTGGGCCACCAGGCTGTCCAGCCCCTGCATTTTCCCCCGCAGGGCGGCGTTGATCTCCTCCGCCTCCTGTTCCGAGAGGGCCTTGCGCTCCATGAGCTCGTTGACGTACAGCCGGTAGCCCTTGGGGGAGGGAATCCGGCCCGCCGAGGTGTGGGGCTGTTCCAGGTAGCCCAGCTCCGTCAGGTCCGCCAGCTCGTTGCGGATGGTGGCGGAGCTGACGGAACCGCCCATGGCCTGGGCGATGAACTTGGAGCCCACCGGCTCGGCGGCGTCAATATACCGCTCGGTGACCACTTTCAGTATTTGCTTTTTCCGGGCGGTCAATTCCATGGACTGTTCTCCTTTAGCACTCCTTTGTTCCGAGTGCTAAAGGCAGTGTATCACCATTACCCTCCCGTGTCAATACGAATTGTCGCGCGCAATTTGAACAATTTGTAAATTGAGGCGCGGCGCTGGCGGCGAACGCCCGCCGGGCCCTGTGCGCCCGCCCCCCGGAAAAAATTTTTGCCGGATGAAAAAAATCCCTTGACAAATGGAAATTTACGTGTATAATAACATCGTCAGCAACAAAGCGGGATTGTGTAAAGGTAGCACAGCGGACTCTGACTCCGTATGTGAGGGTTCGAATCCTTCTCCCGCTGCCATGAAGAAAGTCCTGCGCCCCTATGGGCGCGGGACTTTTTTTGCTGCCTTTTTTCCGGCCCTGGCGGGCCCCTGGCGGAAATTTCGCCCCCGCCGGTTGCACGGCGGCGTATGACTCTCCCCCGGTTCCCCCCGTCTGTATAGCCCCGGACCGGCGCGTCCGGCGGACATTTGACGAAGAAAGGTGATACGATGGACAGAGATACGGCAAGCTATCTCCTGGAGCGGATGCCCGCCGGGGAGCTCCAGCGGATGATGCGAAACGGCGCCAGCACGGAGGAAATCGCGGCGGCGGTGGAGCGGATGGAGGCCCGTGGGGAGGCCTTGGGGGCCCCCCAGTGTGGCCAGGACCCCCTTCTGTCCCTGTTCAAGCCCCTGGAGGAGTTCCCGGAGGAGGAGACAAAGTGGCTGGTGCCGGGCTGGATTCCAGCGGGGCAGATTACCCTCATCGCCGCGGACGGCGGCGTTGGAAAGACGACCCTCTGGTGCCACATCATCGCCGCCCTGAGCCGGGGGGGAGCCTGCGTCCTGGACCCGCCCGGGTTCTCCCGGGAGCCCATGAAAATCACGTTCCTCACCACCGAGGACAGCATCCGCAAAAAGCTGCGGAAAAAGCTGCGCCTCGCCGGGGCCGATATGAAAAACATCATCACCCCGGATTTTTCCGGGGACCGGTCCGGCCTCCTGCGGCGGGTGAAGTTCGGCGCGCCGGAGATGGGAAAGGTTCTGCGGTTCTTCCGCCCCGCCCTGTGTATCTTCGACCCGGTCCAGGGCTTTACCCCGCCCAGGGTCAACATGGGCAGCCGGAACGAGATGCGCGACTGCATGGCCCCCCTGGTCTCCCTGGGGGAGGAGACCGGCACGACCTCGCTGCTTGTCTGCCACACCAACAAGCGCCGGGGCGCGTCGGGCCGGGAGCGGATTGCGGACAGCGCGGATTTGTGGGACATCGCCCGGTCTGTCCTCATGCTGGGCTACGCCGGGGACCAGGGGGTGCGCTACCTCTCCAACGAGAAGAACAACTACGCGCCCCTACAGGAGACGGTCCTCTTTGAAATTGATTCCAACGAGCAGATTCACAAGGTGGGCGCGAGCTGGAAGCGGGACCGGGACTTTGTCCCCGGCGCGGAGGCCGCCCAGAGCGCCCCCCTGCGGGCTGACTGCAAGGCGTTTATCCTCCAGGCGCTGGGGGAGGCCGGGGGCGCGATGACCACCGGCAGTCTGGACAGCCGGGCCAAGGCCGCCGGGTACAGCTTTACCGCCATCAAGCGGGCAAAGCTCAGCCTGAAGAAGGAGGGGGCGGTGCGGTATTTTCAGACGGGGAGCAATTCGGAACGCGCCTGGCACATCCAGGCCGCGAACCCCGGGGATTCTGCGGCGGCGGCGGAGGGGCCCTTCGCGGACCTCCCGCCGGAGATATCCGAAGTGGTATAGTGCTCCATTTCTCTTAGAGTATCAAGGGTTTCCGCACTTGACCCCCCTGGTCCGGAGCACCGGGAATCAGCGGGAGCGCGGTCCGCACTGTTCCACCCCGGTACAGTGCGCAGTCCCTTGCGGCCCAAGGGCTTGCGGCGCATTGTACCACTTTCCTTCTCTCCGCGTCAGACGATAATCTCCGTCCGGCTGCCGCCGGACCGGTCCTTTGTGACGGCGATCTGCTTGTCGATTTTCTCCTTTAGCTCCGCCACGTGGGAGATAATGCCCACCAGCCGGTTCTCATCCGCCAGGCCGGTCAGGGCCCGAATGGCCTGCTGGAGCGCCTCCCCGTCCAGAGAGCCGAAGCCCTCGTCCACGAACATGGCGTCCAGGCGGATTCCACCGGCGGCGGACTGTATCTCACCGGCAAGGCCCAGGGCCAGAGACAGCGACGCCTGAAAGGACTCCCCGCCGGACAGGGACTTGACGCTGCGCTCCGTGCCGTTGTAGTGGTCGGTAACGTCCAGCTCCAGGCCGCTCTGGCTGCGGTTGTCCGCCGCCGCCTTCCGGCGCTTGAGTTCATACTGCCCGCCGGACATCGCCAGCAGGAGGAGGTTGGCCCGCAGGAGAATCCGGTCCAGGAACGCCGCCTGGATATAGGTCTCCAGGGCGACCTTCTCCTTGCCCGGCAGGTTGCCGTTGACGGTGTTGGAGAGGGCGCGGACCCAGGCGTACTCCCTCTCCAGGTCCGCCAGGTCCGCCGCCTTTTTCGTGATATTCCGCAGGGCGGTCTCGTTGGCGTCCCGCCGGGAGCGGACGGTCTTCTGTGCCTCCGCCACCTGGCCCCGCCGGGCCTCCAGCTCCAGGCACCGGGCCCGCTGGGCCTCCGGGTCCACGTCCACTCCGTTCTCCAGCAGCGCGGACAGCTCCCCTATCGCGGCGTCCGTTCCGGCCAGGTCCAGACCGCGGGCGGCCAGCGCCTCCCGCGCCCCCTCCAGGGCCCTGTTCAGGGCGTCCAGCCCGGCTTGCAGCTGGGCCAGCTCCGCCTGGGCGGCGGCGGCGTCCGGACAGGGCAGCTCCGCCCGCAGGGCCTGGACCTGAGAGGCAATCTCCTCCCGGCGGCTCTCCGCGCCGGAGAGCTCCTGCTGCCGCGCCGAGAGGGCCTGCTCCAGCTCCCTCAGACGGGCCTCCTGCCGGGGCAGCAGCGCCTCCAGCTCCCGCTTCCGCTCCAGGCGGGTCTGGGCCTCCCGCAGCTGTTTCCGCACTTGGGCCAGGCCATCCGCCGCCGCCCGCTGTTCCGCCGCAGCGCGTCCGGCGGCGTCCTCCAGGGGGCAGTCCCCCAGCTGTTCCAAAAGCTGCCGCCGGAGTTTGTCCTCCAGCTGTTCCCGCTGGCCCTGGAGCTTCCCCTGGGCCACATCCGCCTGGGCCAGCGCTTCCGCGCCCCGCTCCTGCCGGTCCGTGAGGGCTTGGAGCTGTTCCTCCTGGCGCTGAATCTCCCGGCCAAGCTCCTCCCGGTGGATTATCCGCGCCTCCAGCTGGACCAGCTCCCGGCGCAGCTGGTCCAGGGCCCCGCCGGTCTCCTCCAGACAGGCCCGCAGCTGCTCCGCCGCCCGGTCCAGGTCCGGGCGCTCCACATAGGCCGCCATCCGGGCCAGCAGCTGCCGGTTCCGCTCCTCCAGGGCCGCTCTCCGCTCGCCCGCGCGGGTGCTTGTCCGGCTGGCCTCCTGGCGGGCGGATTCCGCGTCCGCCTTCGCCCGCTCCAGCTCCGCCTCTGTGGGGGCATGGCCGGAGAGCCCGGCGGGGGCGGGATGGTGGCGGGACCCGCATACGGGACAGGGCTGGCCCGCCTCCAGGCCCTGGGCCAAAAGGCCCGCCTGCTCATCCAGGAAGGCCCGGTTTTTCCGCTGATAGGCCGTCTCCGCCTCTCCGGCGGCGTTCTGGGCCTGCCGGTAGGCGGGC
>CATIYU010000027.1 GCA_949739085.1 uncultured Eubacteriales bacterium
TTCGCCTTGAACGCCAGCCTCCGTCTGGCGCGCTCGCTTTTGCTCTATTTTCAAATCTCTTTTCCTTTTCCTCTTTTCCTCATTTTTCAGTAAACCCTATTTATAGCTGTTTGCCTGTAACCAGAGGTAGACATCGTAGACGGCCCCGTTAAGATCCACCGCGAAGCCCAGCTGATGTTCGCTGTGACCCGGCAGGGCGACCCACTTCTCCGCCAGCTCTTTGGCCTCGCTCTCCGAGCAGCCCTGCCCAAGATATTTGGCAATCTTGTCATGATATAGGCTCTGCTGCTTTTCCTGCGTCCGATAGCCTGACACGACAAGCGGAAGCTGGTCCAGGTTGTCCTCCTTGGCCGCCTCCAGCATCTGCATCAGAGGCTCGTAAATCCGCTTATCCACCTGTTCGCCCCCCGCTACCTCCACTAGGTCTACCGCATAATCTTCCGGGATGGGGTTCCACTTGTTTACCAGCGTTAAATACCAGGCTTCGTCTGCATCCGCCGCCTCTGTATGGGGCGGCTCCGTTGGGGCGGCCGGCGGCGGGGACGCCGCCGGAGCGGGCTGCGGCGTCCCCCATAAGGTCCCAACCAGCGCGACTGCCAGAAGAGAAGTCAGAAGCGCCCACCCAATCCGCTGCCTGGTCCGCGCTCTGTGCCTGCCGCCTCTGTGCCGGACTGCTCGATTTTCCATGTTATAACTCCTTTCCGGGCGTATAAAAACCCATAGCGCTCTTGCCAGTGAGTATCTTACTGGAAAAGAGGGCTATGGGTTTTAAAATTCTATCGTTTAATTGTGAATAAAATCCTAATTTCAGATAGACATTTCCCTAATCTGCGGGAAGCTCAACGGTGAATGTAACGGTATCATCCTCGCTGGACGCCTGGATGCTCCCGCCGTGTAAAAGGACAATTTCTTTTGCGATGGCGAGCCCCAGACCGGCGCCGCCTGTATCGGACGCGCGAGCCCCATCCAGACGGTAGAACTTATCGAACAGCGCTGGCAGCTTCTCAGCGGGGATGGCGGCCCCTCTGTTCTGAAAGGAAATCCGGATCAGGCCGCCCGCCGTTCCAGCGGAAATTTTGATCTCTGTTCCCGGGGCGCTGTAGGCGGCCGCGTTCTTTAATAGGTTGCTGAATACCCGCGCCAGCTTATCCGCATCGGCGCGTACGGTCAGGTCCTCGCCAACATCCAGAACAACGGAATTGCCGCGCCGTGAGAACACCGGCGCGGATTCGTCTGATAGCTGCGCGAGCATAAGGCTGAGGTCAACCGGCTTTTTTGACAGCTTGATCTGCTGGGAATTGTACCGTGTGATCTCAAAAAATTCGTTAATCATCTGCTCTAAACGGTATGCCTTTTCCAGGGAGATCCGCACGCTTTTGGCCCGCTGGTCCGCAGGCATCTCCGGCGCTTCCTCCAGCAGATTCAGATAGCCGATTACAGAGGTGAGGGGTGTGCGGATATCGTGGGCCAGGTACATCACCAGCTCGTCCTTCCGCTGCTCCGCCAGCGCGGCTTCTGCCTTGCGCCGCTCCAGCGTCTGCTTCACCGCGTTCAGTTTGCGCTCAAAGGGCAGCATCTCCGGCGACAGGCGGATTTGCGCCCCATCGTCCGCAAGCAAAATATCAATCCCCTGATTGATCTCGCTGAAATAGCGCGTCAGCCCCCGGAAAACACGCCACAGCAGCACAAAAAATACCAGTAAAATTGCCATACAGAAATAGAGGTTCTTATTGCCCCGGAAATGATCGCTGTAAAAGTAATACGCGTCTACCGCTTCCATTCTGAAGACGTTTTCCAGAAGCCACACAACCCAATTTCCCATACGCTGCTTCCAGAGCAGCAGGTACAGAGCCGCTACGGTCAGCACGGAGAGGACGGCACTGCCCCCAGTGCGCCGCAGGAGCTTGCGTTTAAACGCCGCGTATTCATCTTTTTCATCAGTTTTCAATTTTATAGCCTACCCCCCACACTGTTTTGATATATTTGTGCTTGTCCTGGGTGTCGTTCAGCTTCTCCCGCAGGTGGCGGATGTGGGCGGTTATGGTGTTGTTCGCCTTGCTATAATATTCGTCCTGCCAGATCTGGTGGAACAACTCTTCTGCGCTGACCACAATTCCTCTGTTTTCCAAGAGGATGCGCAGGATGGAAAATTCCGTGGGTGTCAGGGTGACCGGCGTCCCGCCCACCAAACATCTGTGCGCCTTTATATCCATTTCCAGGTCCGAGTGGACGATCACATCTGTCTTCCCGGTTGGGACGTGGGCCGGATTGTACCGCTTGTAGCGGCGCAGCTGTGATTTTACCCGGGCAGCCAGCTCAAGCGGGCGGAAGGGCTTGGTGATATAGTCGTCCGCGCCGAGGGTGAGGCCGTTGATTTTGTCCATCTCCCCATCCTTGGCTGTCAGCATGATGATGGGGTATGTGTGCTTTTCCCGGATTTTCTGGCACAGGGTAAATCCGTCTATATCCGGCAGCATGACGTCTAGAATGGCCAAGTCCAGTTCTGTTGTGCGGATGCATTCGAGGGCGGCCTTGGCGGAATAGAATTTAAACACGGTAAAGTTTTCGTTTTTAAGATATAATTCAATCAGGTCTGCAATTTCGGGTTCATCATCGACGGCCAGTATTTTATCCGGCATATCGCACCGCTCCTTTCCATGTGGTTGCTCCCATTGTAATCCGAAAAGATGTCTAAATTGTTGATTTCTAAATGAGAAATTATTAAGATTTTCCTTAGGAACATCCTCTGGGGATTGATCCTAAGCAATGTCAGGCAGTATTCAACATTTCGCTAACGCATTCCTCTCTCTATCGACAATTTTGAAGGGGTGTTGGAGCCGAAATTCGTTGGGTTCGCAAACTTCCGCGATGTATTCTCCAACAGCGTGTTCCGCCGGAAGATGTCAAAACTAAATTACAAAAAACAAAATATGAGAAATCCGAAAAATTTACCTTGCATTTGGCGGCAAAGTCTGCTATAATAAATCCGTTCTCAAAAAGCAGGGTTAGTACATCGGTAGTACATCGGCTTCCCAAGCCGAGGAGGCGGGTTCGATTCCCGTACCCTGCTCCATAAAGAAAGCCTGTAACCGCAGTAGTTACAGGCTTTTTTTGCGTTTATTACGGCGGCTTGACCCTTTAATTGACCCTTTACAGCTTTCAGCCGCCAACTACGTTCTTTATGTACTGCTCCATCCGGGCTGCGCTGGCCTGCTTCATCTGGTCGGTGACGTGGCCATACACGTCCAGGGTAAAGGATGCAGTGGCGTGGCCCAGGTTGCCTTGCACCGTCTTGATGTCGTCCCCGGCGCGGATCGAGGCGACGGCGAAGCTGTGCCGGAGGTCATGGAATCGGGCGGAAGGGATGCCGATGGATGCAACCACGCGCTTGTAGTTTTGGTACACGGTATGATGGCAGAGGTGGCGGCCCGCTTTATCGGTGAACACAAGACCGCTGTCTTCCCACATAGGACCAGCCTTCAGCCGCCACTCCACCTGCCGCTTGCGCTGGGTCTGCAACAGGCCCATGACAAATGGTGCCGGAGCAACGACCCGCCCTTTACCGTTCTTTGTAGGAACCAGCGTGTAGACGCTGCCGCCGGTGGTGGTTTTCTGGAGCTGCTTGTTGACGGTTAGCGTCCCACGCTTGAAGTCCACACAATCCCAGGTGAGGCCCAGGACCTCCCCCTCTCGCATACCGGTGAACAGTGTGACCAGGAAAAGGGTTTCGTACCGGTGGCCCTTCACAGCCGCAATAAAACGAGCCGTGTCGGTTTCATCCAGCGGCTTCAGCTCTTTGTGCTCCACTCTGGGAAGCGTACAAGCATCGGCGGGATTGAATCGCAAATAACCAACGGTGACGGCCTGCTGGAGGGCCTTGTGGAGGATGCCGTGGACGTTCTTGACGCTTTTGGCAGACAGACCTGGCTTGTCCCCGCTGGGCTGGCTCATGGCGTTGTAGAAGCTTTGGATCGTGGGTGTGGTCAGTGTGTCGAGTTTGACGGCCCCCAGAGCTGGGCGGATATGGTTCTTGATTTGGCACTGGTACGCCTCCACCGTCCGGGGGCGGACATGGTTCAGATACTCGGCGATCCAGACATCCAGCCATTGTCCCACGGTCATTTTTGTTGGGGCGGTATAGGTCCCCTCATCTACGGCGGCGATAGCCTGGGATAGCTTCTGCCGGACCTCCTTCTGGGTGCTGCCGTAGACGCTGCGCTGAATCTGTTTCCCCGTGCCGGGGTCCCGGCCCACGGTGAAGCGGGCTTCCCACCGCCCGTCTGACCGCTGCCGGATGGTGCCGCTCCCCTGGGCGTTGCGTGTCGATTTTCTTGCCATTGATTTTTCCTCCAATCTTTGATATGATAGGAGGGCAGTTAGGCCGTGCGAAAGTCTTACTGCCCTCTATAACCGCCCCTGGTATTGCGAGTACCGGGGGCGGTTCTTTTTCTCTGAAATTCCCAAGCGCTTGGGAATTTGGGGCTGAGTGTGGGATATTGCTAACCCTCTGGAAATTGTTTGATGTTATCGGGCTGATTGTCTATGCGGTACTTTGGCAATTCGAGTAATTCTTCTGCGCGCTCCAGCAGTTTACGTCTACCTTCCTCGTTCAAAGATTGAAAGCATGTAAGAAGTGTAAACTCTGGTGTATCATGTTGCGGTAAAGGAGGAAAGTTTAACTCTACCAACTGGCGTATCCTAGAAAGGTATTGTTCCCAACCGGGAGGTAGTAAAGCTTCGTATCCCTCTTGCACTTTAATCGTACCATCTTCAATGTATACTGCTTCTTGGGGTAGATTTAATTCCTTGCGAACAAGAGAAAGGACAGATACTTCTGCTTGCAAACTCGTAAACTCCTTATCCCAGCCCATTAAGTAGGCTGGAGTGGTTTGCAACACTTGTGCAAATGCCTCAATTTTTGATTGGGTTATATCATTGATGCCGCTTTCTATCTTAGCAATTGTAGATCGGTCTGAATATCCTAGTAGTTTAGCCAAATCAGCTTGTGATAACCCTAATGCCTCTCTGCGTTCTCTGATGCGCTCGTTGAGTACAGCCATGTCCTATATGCCTCCTCTCTAAAATTACATCAACATTTGTTGACCTCACTATACCATGTCGGTGATTGTTTGTCAACAAAAATAGAAGAAAACAAAAAAATATGTTGACAAAAAATCACTAGCATGATATAGTTTGTGTAGTGATTGAGAATCACCGTTCAAAACAAGAGAAAGGAGGCCGTGGTTATTGTGACAAATTCTGCTCTCTTTAGGGCTGTAGTTGCAAAATCTGGAATAAAGTACAAGCACTTAGCTCAATCTATTGGGATTACCCCCTATGGGCTGCAAAAAAAGATCGAAAATCAATCGGAGTTCAAGGCGAGTGAAATTTACAAGCTCTCGGACATTTTGAATCTCTCTGATTATGACCGAAACGCTATCTTTTTTTCAAATAATCGTGATTAAAAATCATCATCGAGGTACATACATGAAATTTGATAGTCAGATTCAAGTGTTTATCGAAGCCACCCGTGGCGAGGACGGAGCTCAGATGTTTGTTTATCTGCCGGATTGTGGTGTCATGGTGAACCTGGAGACCTGCACGAGCATTCCGCTGGTCAATGCCGCCCTGGCGCAGCTGACCGCTGAACTGGATGAGGTTAGTTGCCAGCTGGCAAAGGCGCGGCTTGTTGAAGCGCGGTTGGAAGGGAGGCGGTAACGGTGGCAGAACTTACATACTCCGTAACCGAAGCAGCTGAGGCGTTGGGCGTGTCCCGCCGAACCGTATACAATCTCCTGCACCGGGAGGATTTCAGCCGTGTAGTCCTGAAAATTGGCAGCCGCCGTTTGATTAGTCGGGAACTGCTAGCGGCCTGGGTTGGGGAAAAAGCCGGTGGAAAA
>CATIYU010000028.1 GCA_949739085.1 uncultured Eubacteriales bacterium
CGCTTTTAACCAGTATACCATATTTTTCGGGAGAATGATATGAAAACTCGCCGCTTTTTTTCTCTTTTTTTCTGCGTCCTTCTGCTCCTGGGTCTCGCCGCCCCGGCCCGCGCCGCCGGGGGCGACACTGGCGACTGGGAGGTGGCCGCCGGAGCCGCCCTGCTCATCGACCCGGACACGGAGGAGGTGCTCTACGCCCGCAACATCCACGAGCGCCGCTACCCCGCCAGCCTCACCAAGATCATGACCTGCCTGCTGGTGCTGGAGGCCCTCGACGAGGGGACCGTGACCCCGGATACCGTACTCACCGCCTCGGAGCTGGCCGTGGGCCTCATCCCGCCGGACGGCAGCAATGCCGGTATTAAGCCCGGAGAGGAGATGACGGTGGAGAACCTGCTCTACTGTATTATGCTCTCCTCCGCAAACGAGGGATGCAACATCCTGGCCGAAGGGGTAGCCGGGTCCATTGACAGCTTCGTGGAGAAGATGAACAGCAAGGCCGCCGCCCTGGGCTGCGAGAATACCCACTTTGCCAACACCAACGGCCTGCCCGACGAGGAACACTACACCTCCGCCTGGGATTTGTACCTCATCACCCGGGAGGCCCGGACCCATCCAGAGTTCATGCCCCTGGTGAATACCATCTACTACGAGGTCCCGGCCACCAATATGGCGGAAGCGCGCCAGCTGCGCACCACCAACTACCTGATCTCCAATTGGTACACCGCGGGCTATATCTACAAGGGGGCCGAGGGCATTAAGACCGGCTTCACCAACGCCTCTGGATACTGCCTGGTGGCCTCCGCCACCCGCAGCGGACGGAGTCTCCTCAGTGTGGTCATGGGCGCGGAGCGTATTACCCTGGATGACGGCACTATCCTCACACAGAGCTTTTCCGAGACGGTGAAGCTCTATGACTGGGGATTTGAAAACTTCTCCCGCCAGATTATCCTGGGGGCCGGGGAGCTGGTGGGCGAGGTGCCCGTGACCCTCTCCCAGGAGCAGGACTTTGTAAAGGTACACCCCGCCCAGGAGATTGAGCGGCTGTTCCCCAAGGATATGGACCCCGCCAAGGACATTGAGCGCACCATCGTTCTGGACGCGGAGAGCGTGGAGGCCCCGGTGGAGAAGGGGCAGGTGCTGGGGCAAATCACCCTCAGCCTGGACGGCAACGTCTACGCCACCGTGGACCTGCTGGCGGACGAGAGTGTGGAGGCATCCCGGCTCTTGGTGCTCCAGCGGGATATCCTGGAGTTCCTCCACCGGCCTATCCTCTGGATTGCGGGGGGCGGCGCTGTTGGCGCGGCGCTGCTGCTGCTGATCCTGCGGGCGGTGCTCAAATCCCGCCGCCGGAGGTACGGACGCACCTCCAGCTCCCCCCGGCGCAATGCCTCCGGTTACCGGGGACGCCGCAGATAACCCAATCCGCAAAAAAACGCCCGGTCTGGGGCGGTTCATCCGCTATGCCAACAGGAGGCGGAGGGAGGCCGGGGAGTGCCGGCGGCGCGTGGAGCGTATCAGACGGCGCAAACCGTTCTGGGGCCGAACCTTCGCCAACGGCCAGAATCCAGTTATAGAGAGAGTATACGCCTATTTGGCATTCCCACAACATAACAACTTTCCAGTCATCTGTTTCAAATTGAGCAATGCAATCCTGGTCTCGCTGTTGTGTTCGCTGAACTTTCGGCCCCCAGTATGCCCTGTTTGACTACTGGCGTGCGCATACCGGCTCCCACAATCTAATGATTTTAAAATAATCTGATATGCCCCCATAGAGTAGACAAGCAGAGAACAGGGATTCTGCGAACTACGCTATGGGAGCATTCGTATCTGGCGATAAGTAATCCAGTTGAAGCAAAAGTGAAGCTAAGCACAGCAAGGGGAGGATCTTGGGGGAACCGGCAGTCTTAAATAAGTCTGTGGAGGGATATTGGGACAAATCTGCACGACAGTTGGCGTCAGCCGGTCAGCTTATTACAAGTGGAAAACGGAATAAAGCGGCCAAAGAAGTCTAATTCTCTCAGAACTCCCAAGGGGGATTGGATGGCGGCGTTGCATCGCCGCCGTAGGGGGCGCGGCCCAGCCGGTACTGGGCGTCCTCAAAGTAGGCCAGATTGCTGACGGTCCTATAGGGGAGCAGCCACAGGTCCAAAAGGCCCAGCGTAAAGACGGAGAGCAGCTCCCAGCCCAGGAAGCTGAGGTCCAACAGGAAGAGCTCGCCCTTCACACCCTGGGTCTGCTGGCAGCTGAGCTGGATGGCGTCCCCGACGGAGAGGGACGGGTCGGTGAGAAGGTTGAAATAGGCGAACCGGTAGCGGTAGGCGGCGACAACGCCGGGGAAGAAAAAGAGCAGGCTCCAGAGAAACACCTTAATCTGCATCAGGATGTAGCACCAGATCAGCTTTCCGGCCACGCTCAGGCCCTCCAGCAGGGTGGAGCAGGGCATCGCCAGCCCCTGGCGGATGCCCATGCAGTAGACGGAGTAGCCGGCGCTGAGGACAACAGCGAATAGGGAGACCAGAACAGAGAAGAAGGTGCCAGCAGAGGTGATATTGGCGGTCTGCATCAGGGCGTAGTAGTTGCCTGTCATGATGCTGTCATAGATCACATCCGCCGGGATGAGGGGCGGCACAAAGGAGCCAGTCCGCACCAGATTCACCATCCGGTCCAGCACAAAGCTGATTGCCAGGACAATGGCGGTGACCAGGATCGGGGAAGCCTGGGCCCGGCGGACAATCTGTTTTGCCTCCTCTTTGATTGCAGCGCGGTTTCTCATAATTTTGTCCTCCCAAAAGAAAAATAGGGCCGTTCTGGAAAAGAATTATCCCTATCATAGCACGGAACAACGGAAAATGCAAGCCAGGGAAAACCAGGTTCCCGTTACGGGATTTCCGGCCTTAGGCAGAATTATCCTGAAAATATGGCAAAAAAGGTCATGCAATCTAGAAAATATTCTGGACAGCGGCGGAATATGAGAGTATGATAGAGGTTAAGACTGCCCGGGCGGGGACCGCCCGCGCGCGAAAACAAACGAGGTGAATTCCATGGCGCAAGCCTTTTTCGGCGGCATCCATCCCAATGGCAACAAATCCGCCACCAATAAAAAAAACGTTGAGTCCCTGCCGCCGCCCGCCCATGTGGTCATCCCCATGTCACTGCATATTGGCGCGCCATGCAGTCCCTGCGTGGCCCTGGGGGAGCGGGTGACGGTGGGGCAGGCGGTGGGCCGGGCTCAGGCGGCGGTCTCTGTGCCTGTCCACGCCAGCGTATCCGGCAAGGTGACGGCGATCGAGCCCCGCGTCCACTTCAACGGTACCCAGGTACTCAGCGTGGTCATTGAAAATGACTTTCAGGACACCCCCTGTCCGGGCCGGACGCCCCCTCAGGCCCCGGAGAGCCTCACCGCAGAACAGGTCATTGCTCTGGTGCGGGACGCGGGACTGGCGGGCATGGGCGGGGCCACGTTCCCCACCCATGTGAAGATCGCCTCGGGCCTGGGCAAGGTGGACACTGTGATCGTGGACGCCTGCGAGTGCGAGCCCTACGTCACCAGCGACCACCGCCTCCTGCTGGAGTACCCGGACGAGGTGCTGGGCGGCGTGAAAATCCTGGCCCGGCTCTTCGGCGTGGACCAGGTCCATATCGCCCTGGAGTCCAACAAGGCCAACGCCGCGCAGCTCCTCCGGCAGAAAATTCAGGAGGAGCGGGCCCCGGCGGTGGTGGATGTGCTCCACACCCGCTATCCCCAGGGGGCGGAAAAGCAGCTCTGCCAGTCCATCACCGGGCGGCAGGCGCCAGCGGGGGCCCTTCCCGCCGCCATCGGCTGCGCGGTTTTCAACGCGGCCACCACCCGGGCCATCTACCAGGCGGTTTGCCAGGGGCTGGCTCTGACCCACCGGATTGTCACCGTGTCCGGGTCCGGGGTAAAGGAGCCCAAAAATCTGCTCTGCCCGATCGGGGCCCCCATCCGGGACCTGCTGGACGCCTGCGGCGGCGTGGACCCCAAGACCTTTAAAATCATCATGGGCGGACCTATGATGGGCCACGCCCAGTACGATATGGAGGCCCCAACCGGCAAGGGTACCAACGCTATTCTGGCCTTCTGCCGGGACGAGGAGCGGAGCGTGGACCGCCCAGCCTGCATCCGCTGCGGCAGGTGCGTCCGGGTGTGCCCTATGCGGCTCCAGCCCGTCTTTATGTATCAGTACGAGCGGGCGGGGCTGCTGGAACAGCTGGAGCGGGCCAACGTGCTGGACTGCATTGAGTGTGGCGCATGCACCTACGTCTGTCCCGGGCGGCTGCATCTGGTGCAGGCATTCCGGGCGGGCAAGGATAAAATCAACCGGGCCAAATCCGCCCCCCGGGGTCCCGCTGGAGACGCAAAGAAGGAGGCTTGAGAATGGATTACAGAGAGTTGAACCTGATTGGCTCCTCCTCCCCCCACATCCGCACCCGGGACGGCACGTCCCAGATCATGGGAGAGGTCCTGATCGCCCTGCTGCCGGCCCTGGGGTTCGCGGTCTTTAATTTCGGCTGGCGGGCCCTGGCCAACGTGCTGGTGTCTGTGCTGGGCTGTCTGGCCTTCGAGTGGCTGTACCGGACGGCGATGAAAAAGGACCGGACCGTGGGGGACCTGAGCGCCGCCGTCACCGGCGTGCTGATCGCCTTTGTCTGCCCGGTGACCATCCCGTGGCGGATTCTGCTGGTGGGGGATTTCTTCGCCATCGTGGTGGTCAAGCAGCTCTTCGGCGGCCTGGGAAAGAACTTCCTCAACCCCGCTCTGGCCGCCCGGGCGTTTATGCTCTCCTGGGCCGCGGAGATGACAAATTGGGTGGCCCCCGGAACCCGGCTGCCCGTCTTCCCCGTCTCGGAGGGGACCGCCGTGCCCGGCTTTCTCGCGCCGCTGTTCGGCTCTGTGGACGCGGTGACCAGCCCTACACCCATGGCGTTTCTCCACCAGGGGGATCTGGCGGGCTTGCAGGAGGCGTACAGCCTGCCGGAGCTGCTGGTGGGCCTCACCGGCGGCTGCATTGGGGAGGTCAGCGCCCTGATGCTCCTCATCGGCGGGGCGTTCCTCCTGCTCCGGAAGATTATCTCCTGGTGCATCCCCGTCAGTTTCGTTGGCACCGTTGCCCTGCTGACGTTCCTCTTTCCACGGGGCAGCGGCCCGGTCCCGTGGATGCTCTATAACCTTCTCGGCGGCGGACTGCTGCTGGGGGCCCTCTTCATGGCCACCGACTACGTTACCTCCCCCATCACGCGGAAGGGGCAGGTGCTCTACGGTGTGGGCTGCGGGCTCCTGACGGTCTTTATCCGCTATTTCGGATCCTACAACGAGGGAGTTTGCTACGCCATCCTGATGATGAACCTGACGGTGTGGCTTATTGACAAAAATATCCATTCCCGCCGCTTCGGCGCGTCCAGAACCCGGAAGGCCGCCGTAAGGAAGGAGGTCCAGCGGAAATGAGCGAGGAGAAAAGTGTCCAAAAGCCGGTCCGCTGGAATCCCCCCTTTGCCGTCCAACTGGCGGGGAAGCTGCTGGGCATCTGCGCGGCGGCGGCGCTGCTGTTGGGGACCGTCAACCTGATTACCGCCCCCCGCGTCAGCGCCATGCAGCAGGCCAGACGGGAGGCCGCCATGGGGCGGGTCCTCCCGGCGGACGAGTATATCCCCGTGGAGGGGGAGCTGCCGGAACACATCTCCGCTTGGTATACGGCGCGCAGCGGCGGGACCGGGGTGGGATGGGTGGTGGAAGCCGCCGTATCCGGCTCCCAGGGGCCCATCACGATGATGGTGGGCGTGACCACTGAGGGGACGGTCTCCGGCGTCTCCGTGGTGGAGCACCGGGAGACCCCTAATCTGGGTACCAAGGTGGCGGACAGCCAGACCGTTCTGGACCGCTTCATTGGCATGAGCCGTGAGGCGGGCGAAATCACCGTCAACAGCGGGCCCAACCGGGTGGACGGCGTCTCCGGGGCCACAGTGACATCCCAGGCGGTGGCCAGCGGGGTCAACGCCGCCCTGGAGGCGGTCGCGTGGAAACTGCTGGAAGCGAATTTCCAGCCGGACGCCGGTTAAGGGAGGAAAGGTTTCATGCAGATACGCAAACAATTGAAAGAGGGAATCCTGACCCAGAACCCGGTGCTGGTGCAGCTGTTGGGGATGTGCTCCACCCTGGCTGTCACCACCTCTGTGGCCAACGGCGTGGGCATGGGGCTGTCCGTAATGGTCATATTGACCCTCTCCAACGTCATTATCTCCCTCATGCGGAAGGCTGTCCCCCAGCAAATCCGCATCGCCAGCTACATCGTGGTTATCGCCGGATTTGTGACCACTGTGGATCTGTTGCTCCAGGCCTACTTTCCGGACCTGGCCCGGCGGTTGGGGGTGTTCATCCCTCTCATTGTGGTCAACTGCATCATCCTGGCCCGGGCGGAGTCCTTCGCCAGCAAAAACAAGCCCCTGGCCGCCGCTGTGGACGGCCTCTGCCAGGGGCTGGGATACACGCTGGTGCTGGTTGTTATGGGCGGCGTTCGGGAGCTCCTGGGCAGCGGGGCTCTGGCGGGATTTCAGATCTTCCCCGCCGCCTCCGCCGCGATGATTATGACCCTGCCTGTGGGCGGATTTCTGACCTTAGGGTGCCTCATCGCCCTGACGCAGTGGCTTCAGGGCCGGGGTAAAGGAGGTAGATGAGAATGGATGTGACAAAGCTGCTCTCCATCTCCCTGGGGGCGATTCTGGTCAACAACTTCATCCTGGTCCAGTTCCTGGGCGTCTGCCCCTTTATGGGCGTCAGCAGGAAGATGGACACCGCCGTGGGTATGGGCTTTGCCGTGATCTTCGTCATGGGCATCTCTTCCGCGCTGTGCTACCCGGTGAACCTGCTGCTGGAGGCCCTGGATCTGGGGTATATGCGAACAGTGGCCTTCATTCTGGTTATCGCGGCCCTGGTGCAGCTGGTGGAGATGTTTCTAAAAAAGGCTCTCCCCGCCCTCTATGAGGCTCTGGGGGTCTACCTGCCCCTCATTACCACCAACTGCGCGGTGCTGGGCGTGGTGCTGCTGAACGTGCAGGAGCGGTACAACTTTATCGAGTCCGTGGTCTATGGCGTCACCGGCGGCGCGGGATTCCTGCTGGCGATTGTGCTCTTCGCCGGCATCCGGGAGCAGCTGGCGTTTGCCGATCCCCCGAAAGCCTTTCAGGGCTTCCCCATCGCCCTCATCACTGCCGGGCTGATGGCGCTGTGCTTTATGGGCTTCTCCGGACTCCAGGTGTGGTAAGGAGGGCGGAGATGAATATACTCTATGCTGTTTTGACGCTGGGCGCTCTGGGCGGCGTGTTCGGCCTGCTGCTGGCGGGGGCGTCCTATCTGTTCGAGGTAAAGAACGACCCCCGGCTGGACCAGCTCCTCGCCTGCCTGCCCGGGGCCAACTGCGGCGGCTGCGGCTACGCCGGGTGCGCCGGGTGTGCGGCGGCGATTCTGTCCGGTGAGGCCCCCGTCACTGCCTGCCCTAGCTGCTCCGCGGAGCAGACGGGCCGCATCGCGGCGGTGATGGGCGTGAAGGCCGCGCCTGTGGAACGGCGGGTGGCCTTCGTCCGCTGTTCCGGAGGAGACCGGGCGGAGCGCAAGTTCCAGAAATATGTGGGTCTCGCCAGCTGCACGGCCGCCATGAAGGTCTCCGGCAACGGCATCCTGGACTGCGCCGCAGGCTGTCTGGGGCTGGGAACATGCGTGCGCGCCTGTAAATTTGGCGCTATCCACATCAACGCCCACGGCGTAGCGGAAGTGGACCAGGAGCGGTGCACCCATTGTATGCAGTGCGCCGCCGTCTGCCCCCGGCACGTCATCACCGACATCCCCTACGGGGCCCGAACCGCCGTTCCCTGTGGGAACCGGGAGAAGGGCGCCCGCGCCAAGGCCCAGTGCGCCGCCGCCTGCGTAAGCTGCCGGGCTTGCGAGAAAAACTGCCCCGCGAAGGCCATCTCGACGGCGGATAACGTGGCGGTCATTGACTACGGGAAGTGCACCTCCTGCGGCGCGTGCGCCGCCAAGTGCCCCCGGAAGCTGATTACAGACCTCCAGCTCCGGAAAAAGTAGCGGAAGCCGCCCCGGCTGGGGCGGCTTTTCTGCGCGGTCTACCCGCTTTTGACATTGACAATTCCTTGACAAACCTGGGCTGGGCGGATATACTGATACCCATAGTGCCGAAATCCTGTCGAATCGAAAGGAGTCCCCCTATGTTCAATATCACCTTTATTTTTGAAGAGGGCAAGCCGGTCACCATCTCCGCTATCGCCGGGGAGAAGCTGCTGGACGTGGCGAAAAAAGCCAACGTGGCCATCGACGCCCCCTGCTCTGGCAACGGCGTGTGCGGCAAGTGCCGGGTCCGGCTGGTCTCCGGCTACCTGGACGCCCCCATCAACCGCCACATCACCAAGGAGGAGTACGACGCCGGTTGGCGGCTGGCTTGTGTGGCCCAGGTCTGCGGCGACGCGGAGATTGAGGTGCCCGACATCGCCAACGCCTACCGCAGCCGCATGAAAATCGCCAATCTGGACTCCCCGGAGGAGGTGGCGATTTTCCAGAACCTCTACAGCCAGCTGATGGACGCGGGTTTCACCCTGGAGAGCGACCTCAGCTTCCTGCCCCTGGCGCTGGAGGAGCCCTCTCTGGAGGACACCATGCCCGACAACGAGCGGGTTCTGCGGGCGGTGGAGAGGGCCACCGGCGTGGCTGCCCAGAATATCATGATGCCCTATACCGTGCTCAAGCACCTCAGCTGGGTTCTGCGGGAGAGCGGCTTCCAGGTCAAGTGCGTTGTCAGCCGGGACCAGGACCGCATCCTCATCCGGGACATCCTCCCCGCCAGCAACACGGACCCCATTGTGGGCTTTGCCCTGGACCTTGGCACCACCTCCTTGGCCGGAGTGCTGGTGGACTTGCAGACAGGCAGGATTCTGGCTAAGGCCAGCTGCGGCAACGGCCAGATCCGTTACGGCGCGGACGTGATCAACCGCATCATTGAGTCCGGCAAGCCTGGAGGCCGCAAGCGCCTCCAGGACGCGGTGGTCAAGGAGTCCATCGTCCCCCTGCTGGCCCAGATGTACCGGGCGGGCGGCGTGAATCCGCGGCGGATCTACCGCATGGTGCTGGCGGGAAACACCACCATGAACCACCTGGCCCTGGGCCTCTTTTCCGACCCTGTGCGCATGGAGCCTTTCGTCCCCAGCTTCTTCCACACGGACTACCTCTATGTGCGGGATATCGACCTGAAGATGAACCCCCTGGCGGAGCTCATCGTGGCCCCCAATATTGGCAGCTACGTGGGCGGCGACATCACCGCTGGGGCCCTGGTGTCCATGCTCTGGAACCGTCCGGAGATGAGCCTCTTTATCGACCTGGGCACCAACGGGGAGCTGGTCTTCGGCAACAACGAGTTCCTCATGAGCTGCGCCTGCTCTGCGGGCCCGGCCTTCGAGGGCGGGGACATCTCCTGCGGGATGCGGGCCACCGACGGCGCGGTGGAGGCGTGCACCATCGACAAGGAGACTATGGAGCCCTCCATGACGGTGGTAGGCGGCGCGGCCCCGGCGGGCCTCTGCGGCA